>JAZOLF010000037.1:0-4228 GCA_045652785.1 Candidatus Scatosoma sp.
CGCGGCTTGATTGTACCTACTTCTGGGCCGTCAAACCCGATAGAAAGCATATCCACCTGCAATTTTGATGCAACAAAGTCCACTATTTGGTTGGTGTTGCGATAATTTTGATTTAAAGTAAACAGCGTATAATCGGGGAAAACGTCCTGCCAACAACGAATACCGCGATATTTTGTGATATTCTGTTCTACGTCCCCGAACAGGTTAAACACCGCGGACCCGTTAATTTTTTGCAACAAGCGGTACTCCCCTTGTGAAATATCCTGCGCTTCGTCCACGAACACGAAAGAATGGGACGGCGTCAGTCTTCTACCCAAGTTTGCGCAAATTAAGCACACCGCATAAGCGTCGGATGGATACATTTTTTTGCTCTGCATCCCGTACTTTTGCTTATATTTTTTCACCGTTTCGCGGTAGAAATAGCGCACGATGTCAATTATGCCATCCCCCGTACCGATCGCAGAAAACGTCTTTTCCCCACGCAGGTATTCATAGAATTCGCAAAGCGCTGTAAACTTATCGCGAATGCATTGCACCTTTTGTCCTACTTTATCACATTCGGCAAGCAACCCTACCCTGCGTTCAATTCGGTCGGCATACATATACACTTCCGCGCCGTTAATCTTGTAATGGAAACGCTTTAAGTCCACAATTTCTTTTTGGATGGCAACACGGAGTTTTTCCAGCCCGTCCACCGCTTCTGCGGTGATCGTTTCCGCACGGTTTGCTACGAAACGAATACTTTTATAGAAAGACAGCATTTGGCGATAGAAGTATTCGGGTGATTTTGCCCTTTCACTCTTCAATGTACCGCTAAAAAAGTCGTCAATATCCAAAACGCCGTTCATCAAGTTGCGGTATTGCTTGGTATAATGCAACCCGCCGTCCTTCTTTTCTTTGATTTCCCCAAGCACGGTACGGCGAATACGCAAAGATGCGTTTTTAATTTCTTCGTACAGCCTGGTTTGCTCTTTACAATTTTGTGCAATTTCCCCGATAAAGTCCGCACATTCATCCCCTGCAAACAACCCATACAGGCTATCATAGACTTTATCCATCTTCTTTTTTACGTCTTTTTCGAACTGGGGCGAGTACAAGTATGCCAAATATTGCGGTTCTTCTTTTTGCGAAAAATCAATCTTGTCGGAAATATCAATTTTTTCATTTTTAAGAACCTGCATGAAATATTGCTGTACCGTCATTGTGCGAACACCGTCAAGTTCCAGCACCGCCGCCAACTCATTGATAAACCCGTTAAAGGAACTGCTGGGCGTGATAATCAAAACGTCGTGGGTACGAATATCGTCGTGATTATACATCAAATAACTCAAACGGTGCAACATAACCATTGTTTTACCGCTCCCGGCGCAGCCTTGCAAAACAAAGTTCGTGGTTTCGGGACAAGTAATAATATCGTACTGTTTTTCCTGAATGGTACGGATAATATCTTGGATAGCCGTTTCTTCTTTTCTACTACGGATAATTTCGCGCAGGAACGGGTCTAACACGTTGTCTTCGTCCCTGCCCCCGATTTCTTCTTCCGTCAAATAATCTTTGAGTTGTAAATACTCATTCTTGAACTGCACAAACTTACCGTTCTTTGCAGAAATTGCGCGGCGCAAAATCGCCTTATAGACATATTCACCAAAGGTAAACGTGGAACAACTCTTTTGATAATAGCGCTTGGATACGGGCGCACGCCAGTCCAAAACGCCCAATCGGCTATCCCCCTTTTTGCCGATATAATAGGTGTTATACCCTTCGTCGTTGTCCACCAAATCCATACGCGCAAAGTACGGCTCGCTAAAATACGGACGGTATCCGTCCAACTTTTCACGTTCTTGAACGAGTTGCCGTTCCAACGCAAGGCGCGCCACAATGTCTTTTGCCACAGGGTTGGGTTTTGCATTGATCTCATCCAACTGCGCCTGCAAGCGAGCAATTTCCCGCTTATGCGGCAGTATGCGAATGAGCCGAAACATTTGCATCACCGCATCCAAGTGCTCTTCTTCGAAAGCGATTTGCTGCGCATCATCGAGCAAAGACAAAAACCAGCCCTTGTCTAAATCCTTATGCGTTTCAAGAATTTTTAGCAGTTGTTCGTACGTGTACCTTTTGCGCATAGTGCCCCCTAAAAAAATGGATACTATGTTATAATAACACATATTTACGGAAAATGGAATACATTTTTTTAATTTTTTTTGTGAAAAACGCAAGAAAAAACTCCCCGCCTACACGGAGAGTTATTCGCATTACATTTTTTCAGGAATACCGATACCAAGCAAGGCAAACGCGTTCTTCAAGGTTTGCAATGTTGCCGCCGTCAAAGCCAAACGGAAATTCTTCGTTTCTTCGTCTTCCGCGGACAGGATCTTGCAATCAAAGTAGAACTTGTTAAACTTTTGCGCTACGTCCACAGCAAATCTTGCCACAAAGGAAGGTTCGTATTTTTCAGCCGCATCCTTCACGGTTTGGGGGAATTCCGCCAACGCCTTAACAAGGTCGATTTCCGCAGCGGAAAGTTCAGGAATCACGTATTCGGTCGGCACACCGCCCTTTTGCAAAACAGAGTTTGCTCTGGCGCAAGTATATTGCACGTAAACGCTGGTTTCCCCTTCAAAGTTGAGTACCTTATCGTAAGAGAACACGATATCCTTAATCTTGCTGTTATAGAGTGCACCGAAGATAACCGCACCAACGCCCACTTTTCTTGCGGCGTCGTCCTTGTTTTCAAGGTTGGGGTTCTTCTGGTCGATAATCGTGTACGCCTTTTCGATACACTTATTGATAACGTCTTCTAAGAAGACGACATTCCCCTTTCTCGTGGACATCGTACCTTCTTCCAAGGAAACCATCCCGTACGCGACGTGAACCAAATCCTTTGCCCATTCCTTACCCATAAGTTCTAACACCTTAAAGAACTGCTTAAAGTGCAGGTTTTGCTGGTAAGCAACGACGTACAAACATTTTGCAAAATCATAGGTATCTTTTCTGTACTGCGCCGCCGCCATATCGCGGGTTGCATACAAAGACGTACCGTTCGATTTCAAAATCATACAAGGGTTCATGCCGTATTCTTCCAAATCGACCACTTGCGCGCCGCGGCTTTCCACAAGCAGGCCCTTTTCTTTGAGTTCGTCAACAATCGGATCCATCTTATCGGAGAAGAAACTTTCGCCGTTATAGGAATCAAAGTGAATATCCAACAGTTCGTAAATCTTTTGCACGTCTTTGAGTGTCAATTCCTTGAACCAGTGGAAAAGTTCCAAACATTCTTCGTCCTTTTCTTCGATACGCTTAAAATAAGCGCGTGCTTCGTCTTCGTATTCGGGGTGTTCTTCGGCTTCGCGATGGAAACGAACGTACAGTTCATTCAACGCGCGGATACCGCCCTTTTCGATTTCATCTTTAACGCCCCAACGCTTATACGCAGAGATGAGTTTCTCGAACTTCGTACCATAGTCGCCAAGGTGGTTGATACCGATTGCCTTATAACCCAAGAAGTTCATAATACGGTACAGCGCGCCGCCCAAAACGGTGCTCGACAAATGCCCGATATGGAAAGGCTTTGCAATGTTGATGGACGAATAGTCGATACAGATTGCTCTGCCCGCGCCTTCGTCACTCGCGCCGTAGCGATCCCATTCCGCAAAAATTTTGGAAAGAGTTTGCGCCGTCAAACCATCCTTATTGATTTTGAAATTCAAATACCCGTTTACAGCGGAAACTTCGGAAACGACTTCGTCGGTGACAAACGCCGCTTTCAGGGTTTCAGCAATCATTACGGGGCTTTTTCTAAGCACTTTTGCAAACTTAAAGCAAGGGAGCGCATAATCCCCCATTTCCGTATTCGGGGGCAAAGCGATGCTGTCGTAAATTTCTTCCGTACTAACCCCTTCCACCTGTAATTTTTCCGCAATATACTTCTTATAATCCATACTTTACCTACTTTCTTTCAAGAAAAATCATTTTTTTCGCAATTATATTAACATATTTTTCATTTTTAGGCAAGTTTAATTTGATTATTTTTTGATTTTATATTATAATATAGCAGGATTTTTTCAAAAAAATAGAATAAAGGACATAAGACAGATATGAAACTTGGTGTTGTCGGTTTGCCCAACGTAGGCAAATCCACTCTTTTCAACGCAATTACGCACGCTGGCGCAGAATGCGCAAACTATCCTTTCTGCACGATCGAACCGAACGTTGGTATCGTTGCCGTTCC
>JAZOLF010000038.1:0-5326 GCA_045652785.1 Candidatus Scatosoma sp.
ATTATTGCAACGTACAGCGGACAGTTTATCCTTAGCGGAAACGTATTGTTAGCGGTACTTGGTGTGGTTTTATTGATTGTCGGCAACGCGTTCAACTTAGTCATGAATTTACTTGGCGCGTATATCCATGATGCGCGATTACAGTACGTAGAGTTCTACGGTAGATTCTATGAAGGCGAGGGCGAACTGTTTGCACCGCTCGGTTCAAAGCACAAATACGTGTATCTTTTGCCGAGTACGGAAGGTAAAAAAGTATAAAAACGGTTGGACCGTTAAAAATAAAGAAAGAAAACAAAAATCGGAGGATTTTTATTATGAATGGTTACAGTATTGCGCTTTTGGGTATTGCAATTTGCGTACTTGTTTGCGGTATCGGTTCGTGCTTGGGGCTGTATAAGACCTCTTCGATCGCGGCTGGCGTTTTGGGCGAAGACCCCAAAAAGTTTGGTAAAGTAATGGTGCTTGTGCTCCTTCCTGCTACGCAGGGGATTTACGGTTTTATTATCGGCATCATCGCATCCAGCGCACTCCCTGTTGGGCAAGCGGCACAGGCCGCTATGACGACGGCAGAAGGCTGGGCGGTATTTGCGGCAACGTTGCCTATGACGATTTCGGGCGTTGTTTCGGCATTCTTCCAAGGTAAAGCGGCTGCAAACTGTATTTCTGCGGTTGCGAAGCAAGAAAGCCTTTCTGGTAAACTCATCGTTTATCCTGGTATGATCGAGTTCTATGCAATTTTGGGCTTGATTATCTCCATTATGCTTTCGGGCGCAGTTGGGTTTACTCTTCCTGTGGCTTAATCGGTTATGGCAAAGCAAGATATTGTAGAAAGAATTTTATCCGACGCGCAGGCGGAAGCGAATTCTATCATAGACAACGCCAACCAAAAAGCGACGAAAATCCTTGCGGATGCGGAAGATTACGCAAAGCGTGAAACGGCGGCAACCGAGCAGGAATGCCAAGCATACGCGCAAGACGTAATGGATAAAAAAGCGGCTGCTGCAAGGTTGGAGTGCGCAAAAATTGCCTTGGCTGAAAAACGAAAGGTACTGGATTATATCTACGCTGTGGCGTTGGCGCGTTTGAAGGAACACGCAGCCGAAGAAGGCGTAGCCTTTTACGGCAATCTTTTGGAAAAGTACGCGGATGATGGCGACGTTGTGTATTTTGCGGAAACTTTCGACAAAGTAGATGCCGTTGTATCTCTTCCTGTTTTTGCAAAGAAGAGATTGTCGGTGGGGGAAACCCGTGCGAAAATCGACGGCGGTATGCTGTTGGTTGGCAAAAAAGCGGATAAAGATATTTCCTTTACGGCACTTATCGAACACGATAAGGAAAAGTACTTGGCGCAAATTGCAGCGGAGATTTTTTAACGCTCAAATTACGGGTTTGGCGTAGGCAGGTATGGAGTGAATTATGGCGATAGACTTATCATATACCGAAGGCGTAATAGCCGCAAAAGATAAATATTTGCTGAAAGATAAACTCTTACGGCTTTGTGAAATGACGGCGGACGATGCGTTTCGCTCTCTTTTGGAGTACGGTTTTGGCGGTGGTGCGGAAACGGCTAGTTCCGTATTCGACTACGAAAAATTGATCCAAGCGGAAGAAACGGCACTCGACGAGTTTATTTTGCAATATGCGCCAACCAAAGCGGACGCGGAATATTTGCTTTCCCCCCGTGATTTTCATAACGCAAAGGCGCTGATGAAAGCAAAATTGCTGGGAGCGGATTCAGAAAAAATGCTGGCGAGCGAAGGATTGATCCCCATTTCCGTGTTGGAGTCGGCAATTCAGTCTGGCAATTATACGGAAATCGCGAAATCTACCTATTTATACGCAGCGTGTACGGCAATCGAAAAGGTGATTGCGGATGAAAAAGCCTTGTCGGGGCTGGAAATCGGCTTGGTATTTGAGCGGGAATTGTACCGCCATTTGTTGGCAAAGTGCAAGCATAGTTTTTCCTTGAAGCGCTCGATTGTCGCAAGGTTAGATATGACCAACGTTTTGACGGCTTTCCGTGCTCAAACGGAAGAAAAAGTGACGGAAAACTTTATTGAAGGCGGTAAATTAAGCCTTGCGGACGTTTTAATTGTGCTTTCTGACGGATGGAAAAGTGGAGCGGCGTATGCGCGCTATCCCGAGTTTGTCACGCTTTGCCGTGATGCGGTGGAAAAGAAAATGCCGCTCACTTTGGCGGAGCGTTATCGCGACGGCTACGACGTTGAAAAGTTGAGCGAAAATCGCTTTGAATTAAAGCGAAATGAACCATTCTTGTATTACGTGTTGCGTAGAAGAGCAGAAAACGCCAACGTTCGTATTATCTTCGCGTTGCAACTTCTGGGCGCGTCCGAACAAGAAATGAAGAAACGACTTCGCGGCATATAACGCCGCAGGGGTGAAATTATGAAAGGAAAAATGGCAATCGTCGGTGACGGCGACAGCATTATGGTCTTTAAGGCGGCAGGGGTAGCAACATTCCCCGCCGAAGATGAGAAAAAAGCACGGGAAACTTTGCGGAAAGTGGCGAAAGAGTATCAAATTATTTTCCTTACGGAAAATCTTGCTCGTCCGCTTGCTGAATTTTTAAAGCGCTTTGACGAAAGTGCTTATCCTGTGGTGTTATCCATTCCTGCGGCTGGCGGCTCGACGGGATATGGGATGGAAGTGTTAAAGGGCGCGATGGAACGCGCGTTGGGTGTGGATATTCTTTTCCACGAAGATTGATTGAAGGAGTGGATTATGGCAGGAAAGACGGTAAAAATTTCCGGACCTTTGATTATTGCGGAAGGCATGGCAGATGCAAAGTTGTACGACGTTGTCCGCGTGTCGGAAAAAGGGCTAATCGGCGAAGTTATCGAACTTCGTGGGGACAAAGCGTCCATTCAAGTCTATGAAGAAACGTCAGGTCTTGGCCCTGGTGAAGACGTATTCTCTACGGGAGAGCCCCTTTCGGTGGAACTTGCGCCCGGTCTTTTGACGGGTATTTTCGACGGGATTCAACGTCCGCTTAACACGCTGTATTTCAAGTATGGCGCTCGTATTTCTCGCGGTGTTTCGGTCAACAACCTTGATAGAGATACCAAATGGAACTTTGTTCCTTGCGTGAAAGTTGGCGACGAAGTCGTGGAAGGGGACATTTTGGGTACGGTACAAGAAACATCGATCATTACCCACAAAGTTCTTGTTCCCAACGGCTTTTCGGGGAAAGTGTATTCGATTGAAGAAGGGGATTTTACCATCGAAGAAACGATTGCGAAAATCCACACTCCGTCGGGCGATAAAAATGTTTCGATGCTTAGGAAATGGCCTGTTCGTAGGGGCAGACCATACAAAGAAAAACTCAATCCCAACAAGCCGATGGTGACGGGACAACGTGTTATTGACACTCTTTTCCCGATTGCAAAAGGTGGCGTAGCGTCCGTACCTGGTCCTTTCGGAAGCGGTAAAACAGTTGTTCAACATCAACTTGCAAAATGGGCGGACGCGGATATTATCGTTTACGTAGGCTGCGGTGAACGCGGCAACGAAATGACAGACGTTTTGAACGAGTTCCCTGAACTCAAAGACCCGAAGACGGGTGAACCTTTGATGAAACGTACCGTTTTGATCGCGAATACTTCGGATATGCCCGTTGCGGCGCGTGAAGCGTCTATCTATACGGGGATTACGATTGCGGAATACTTCCGTGATATGGGTTATAACGTAGCAATCATGGCGGACAGTACTTCCCGTTGGGCGGAAGCCTTGCGCGAAATGGGCGGTCGTTTGGAAGAAATGCCCGGTGACGAAGGCTACCCTGCGTACCTTGCCAGTCGTTTGGCGGAATTCTATGAAAGAGCGGGCATCGTAAGATTGCTCGGCAGCGACGAACGTATCGGTTCGGTTAGTGCAATCGGGGCGGTATCTCCCCCGGGCGGTGACTTGTCTGAACCCGTTTCGCAGGCAACTTTGCGTATTGTCAAGGTGTTCTGGGGCTTGTCGTCTTCGTTGGCATATAAGCGTCACTTCCCCGCAATCGACTGGTTGATTAGTTATTCGCTGTATGCGGATAAGATGAAGGCTTGGTACGACGAAAGCGTGGGGAAAGAGTTCTTGCAATATCGTCAATTCGTGATGAGTATTTTGCAGGAAGAAGCGGCGCTTGACGAAATCGTTCGTTTGGTCGGTATGGATGCGCTTTCTTCGAAAGACCGTTTGACAATGGAAACGGCGAAAATTATCCGTGAAGACTACCTGCACCAAAACGCTTTCCACGAAGTAGATACCTATACTTCGATGCAAAAGCAATTCTTGATGCTCAAAACGATTTATGAGTTCAACCGTTTGGCGGGCGAAGCGATTGCTTGCTATGCGGATTTGGATGATATTTTGAAATGCTCTTGCAAAGAAATGATCGGGCGTTCAAAGTATATTGAAGAAGAAAACTTGCAAGAATTTGACAAGATTTTTGCAACGATGAATAGCGAACTGAAAGCGCTTGCGGCAGGGGGGAACGAAGATGTATAAGGAATATAAAACCATACGCGAAGTCGTCGGCCCTTTAATGCTCGTTGAAGGCGTGGAAGGGGTTAAATACAACGAACTTGTAGATATTATTAACTCCGACGGCGAAATTCGACAAGGGAAAGTGTTGGAAATCAACCGAGATAAAGCGGTTGTGCAGTTGTTTGAAAACTCACAAGGTTTGCAGATTTCGGGCGCAAAAGCACGCTTTTTGGGGCATAGCCAAGAACTTGCCGTGTCCGAAGATATGCTCGGCCGCGTATTCGACGGGATGGGCAATCCCCGTGACGGCGGTGCACCGATTATTCCCGAAAAGAAAATGGATATCAACGGCGAACCGATGAACCCTGCGGCGCGTGATTACCCGAACGAGTTTATTCAAACGGGTATTTCCGCCATTGCCGGGTTAAACACTTTGGTTCGTGGGCAAAAGTTGCCTGTATTTTCGATGAGTGGTTTGCCGCACGCGGAACTCGCTGCGCAAATTGCCCGTCAAGCAAAGGTGCGCAGTGGCGATTGTAAGTTTGCGGTTGTCTTTGCGGCAATCGGTATTACCTTTGAAGAAGCACAATACTTTGTGGACGACTTTAAGCGCACGGGCGCAATCGAGCGTACGGTACTTTTCACCAACCTTGCAAATGACCCTGCGGTAGAACGTATTGCAACGCCGAGAATGGCGCTTACCTGCGCGGAGTATTTGGCGTTTGAAAAGGGAATGCACGTGCTTGTCATTATGACGGACATCACCAACTACGCCGAGGCTCTTCGAGAGGTATCGGCGGCGCGTAGAGAAGTCCCCGGTCGTCGTGGCTATCCCGGG
>JAZOLF010000039.1:0-4671 GCA_045652785.1 Candidatus Scatosoma sp.
CGACGAATATCAATCGGGTGAGATGGGGACGGTGTTCCACCAAGTCGGCGCGATCGGGCTTGGGAAAACCAGCAATTTCCAATATGCACAAATGGCGGCGAATCTTGCTAAATACGGCAATATCTATAATCATTTGGTTTCTGGTATTCAAAACGGTAAAGAACTTTCGATGTTCTCGAACATTGAACTTAACCAAACCACGTTGACGTTGCGTACGTACGGTGTAGCTATGAATGAGCAGTACGCTTCGCTCAACGAACTGCCCTACTTTGGCGGTATACAGTTAAAAAAATAATATTGTAAGGAAAATAGGATATGAACTTTGATATCTTTGCAAAAAAGTGCAGGGCGCTAATCCCTGAAGGTATTACTCTTTTAGAGCATGATGGGGCGTTGCCTTTTCACGATGGTGAAAAGGTAGCCCTGTTTGGCCGCGGGCAGTATGAATATTTAAAAAGCGGCTCTGGCTCTGGAGGTTCGGTTCCGTGCGCGTATGTTACCAATATCATAGACGAACTGAAAACACGTGTTTTTGTTGACGAGTTGGTGGATGAAAGCGTGCGGGCGCATATTGCTGAAAATCCGTGCAATCAAGGAAACGGCTGGTACGTTCCGCCCTATCAAAAATCTTCCATTTTAGAGGAAGGATTTGTTAGAGAGGCGGCTGAACGCAACGAAAAAGCGGTGTATGTGTTAAATCGTGCTTACGGTGAAGAATTTGACAGCAAGCCTGAAAAGGGGTACTGGTACTTAACAGACGAGGAGGAACAGAATATTCAAGTTCTTTCCAAGTCTTTCAAACACCTTATCGTACTTATCAACAGCGGCAATCTTATGGATATGTCGTGGGTAAAAAAATATGGTGTAGGTACGGTGGCATACGTTTGGCAAGGCGGGCAGGAAGGGGGCGTTGGTACGGTTGACGCGCTTATGGGGGACGTGCCTCCCAGCGGACGATTAGCGGACACGATTGCAAAGAATATCGAGGATTATCCTTGTGCTGACTGCTTCGGCGATGGTGTGGAAAATATCCACAAAGAAGATATTTACGTAGGGTATCGTTATTTTGAAACGTTTGCCAAGGACAAAGTTTTATATCCTTTCGGTTATGGTTTGAATTATACGAAATTCGAGCAAACGGTTGTTTTGTCTGAAAAAGTAGGCGATAAAATCAAACTCTCCGTTCGTGTAAAAAATGTAGGCGAATATAGAGGCAAGGACGTTCTACAAGTGTACGTTTCTGCGCCTCAAGGCAAGCTTGGAAAACCTGCAAGAGCCTTGATTGCATTCCAAAAGACGGCAATGCTTGTGCCGAACGAAGCGCAGATGATTGATTTGACCATCGATATTGACAGTTTGGCTTCCTACGACGATAGCGGTAAGAGCGGTTTTGCTTACGCTTGGGTCTTAGAAGAAGGCGAGTATGGAATTTACGTAGGTGAAAACGTTCGCGCAGCGAAACTCGTATTCGGCTTTGATGAAGGAAGGACCCGCGTTGTAAAACAATGCGTACAAGCACTTGCTCCGACTAAAAAGTTTGAAAGGATGATGGCAAACGGGGACACGGTGGCTTGGGAACAAGTACCTACGGCGAACTATGACGTTCGTCAAAGAATTAAAGAAAAATTACCTAAAGCGCTGGTAATCACGGGTGATAAAGGCATCACATTGCAAGACGTTGCTGCTGGCAAAAATACGTTGGACGAATTTGTCGCGCAATTTGATGAAAAAGCGCTGATGGAACTTGTGCGCGGTGAAGGTATGTCCAGTCCGAAAGCGCCGCTGCCTGGCACGGCAAGCTGTATCGGCGGTACAACGCCTGCATGGCAAGAAAAAGGCGTACCTGTTGTGACGACTTGCGACGGTCCTTGCGGTATCCGCTTAGGTAAAGAATTTACGGCAACATGTCTTCCTACGGGCTCGTTTTTGGCGGCAACGTGGTTGCCTGACTTGATGGATGACGTATTCGACGAATTTGCTGATGAAGCCAAGGCGTATGACTTGGATATTATTCTCGGTTGCGGGATGAATATTCACAGAACGCCTATGTGCGGAAGAAACTTTGAATATTTCTCAGAAGATCCATACTTAGCGGGTAAACTCGCTGCAAAAGAGTCCGAACGTTTTACGAAAAAAGATATTTATTGCACGCTGAAACATTTTGCAGTCAACTCGCAAGAACATATGCGTTATTTCGAGAGCGAAGTGTTAAGCGAACGCGCTTTGCGCGAAATTTTCTTAAAACCCTTTGAGATTGCGGTAAAGAGCGGCTATGTGCAGGCGATTATGACCTCTTATAATCGAGTCAACGGTATTTCGACGGGCGGTAATTACGATTTAACGACGACGATATTGCGCGATGATTGGGGCTATGACGGATTCGTCATGACGGATTGGTGGACGCGTATAGACAGCAGCATAGACGGGTCGTTTGAGAAGAACAATCTCGTGGATATGGTCAAAGCGCAAAATGACGTATACATGGTTGTTCCTGATGCGGAAGGTTTTGCAGACGACATGAAAATGGCGTACGAAAGCGGCTATCTCACGTTGGGGGAATTGCAAAGATGTGCAAAAAATATTTTGCAGGTGATTATGAAGTCCTATTCCTTTAAGATAGGCAGAAAGACGAAACTGTATAATTTAGAAGCCGCTAACGAGCTTGTCTTTGAAGGCAATCTGAAAAAGTTTGGCGACGGATTGGAAGTATTCGTTCCAGAATCTGCTTGGTATTGTGCGGAATTGCAATATACCTTAAACGTAGGGGAATTAGAACAAAAAACACTAAAAATCTATGTAAACGATCCCGTTCCGCATTCTGTAATCTGCCATGGCACGAATGGGCAAGTGGAAAAGATTCGTTGTAGGTTATATTTTACAGAACATTCCTGGTTATGGCTGGATGCCGACGGCACGGACGCAAACGACTGGGCAGGGGTTGATATGACGATGCGTATACTCGTCTATAAGTTAGATGAATAAGCTGGATAAGGAGAAAAGCAATGGGAAAGAAAAAAATTATTGGATTTGTAATAGGGATTGCCATGACCTGCGCGGTTGTGTCTGCGTGTAATTCTAGCGGTGGTTCGTCGGAAACGAATTCATCTTCCTCTTCAAGCGTGCAGACGCCCGCTTCTATCGAATATAAAGTTACCTTCGATGCGATGGGTGGCTCGTCTGTAAAGGCGCAATATGTTACGAAAGGTGAAAAAGCGCAAAAACCTGCAGAAAATCCTACACGCGAAGGCTATACCTTTGTAGAGTGGCAGTTAAACGGGAACGCTTATGATTTCAATACTGCCGTAGTGGGGGATATTACCTTAAAGGCAAAGTGGGAAAAGAATGCGCCTACGAAATTCGCGGTATCTTTCATGGTAGAAGGGGAAAGCACGCCCTTCTACACAGCGGAGGTTGCGACGGGCAAAAAGGTTATGAAGCCTGCTGACGTTCCTACACGTGAAGGATATGTATTTGATTGTTGGACGTTGAACGGCGTGGAATTTGACTTTGAAACGCCCATCACGCAAGAAGTTACTTTGGTCGCAAAATGGAGCAATTTGTGGACGATCACGTATGATGCAGGTGAAGCGACTCCTTTCTATACGTCGGAAGTTGTTGATGGGGCAGTCGTAACGGCACCCACCGAAGTGCCTACGCGCGAGGGCTACGTCTTCGATTATTGGACGTTGAATGGCGTAGAGTTTGATTTTGAAACGCCTGTTACGCAATCGTTTACTTTGGTAGCAAAGTGGGTAAATGCGTGGATGGTTACGTTTGATGTTGGCGAAGGCAATCCCATTGATCCCGCTATGGTGAAAGATGGCGGTATGGTATCCATGCCCGAGGGTCAAAGGGTAGGGTACTATGTAACCGATTGGTTATTGAACGGAGAATCCTTCAATTTCGCAACGCCCATCACAGAAAATATCACGTTGACGGCGGTTTGGGGTACGGATGGTTTGTACAGCAATCAAATCGGTATTCGTATTTGCGGAAACGATGTTTCTGGACAATCGCAATGGATGAACAAGGAAATCGACGATAAGGGCGCAACGGTAATTACTGCTAAATTCCAAGCAGACGCTACGTACAGTCCAGCGCTTGTCTTGAGAGAAGTATTCTCTAAAGAATATTATCAAGGCTTGATTGAGCTGGGGTATACGAGTATCATCTTTAACCTTGCAATAGAAGGCGATATAACGGACTTGTACATATTCGGCAAGCCCATTACTAGCTTTGTGAAAAATAATGGTGTGTATGCAGTAGTAGTAAGCTTGCAACATATTGTTAACCATTACGATACAATCTATACCTTGGCAACGAGCGCGAACCAAGTAGGTCAGGCAACCAGTTTGTCAGCGAAATTCCTTAGTTGGAAATCACCTGCAAATGATTATACAAGCACTAAAAACTACATCTTTACAATTTCCGATATTGCAGTAAGCGATGCATTTTTTGAGTTTGCGGAAGACAACGCAGCAACGATCTACACGGGCGAAACGACGACGTTGACGGTAAACACGAACGTACCAGGTGACGTGGTTTGGAGCAGTTCGGATGCCACGATAGCAACGGTAGAAGACGGTGTAGTTACTGGTTTGAAAGCAGGTGAAGTGACGATAACGGCAACGCTTAATGGATTAACGGCAAGCAAGACGGTAAAGGTGAGCT
>JAZOLF010000040.1:0-8960 GCA_045652785.1 Candidatus Scatosoma sp.
TGGGGGGGGGGGGGGGGGGGGGGGTGGGGTGGGGGGAGTGGGGCTTGGAGTGGGGGGCAGGGTTCGAAAAATGTGGAAAATGGGGGGTGCGTATGGGGGAAATGAGAGTGTGAAATAGGTTTTGAATATGGTGAAAAAAGATGAGAAATTGAAAAAATTGCTGCTAAAAGCAGCAAAAGGCTATCAAATCGCGGAAGTGACTGTCGAATATTCGGAAGTGAACGGGCAGATGCAAATAACCAAACGCAGGGAAACCAAAAAGGACGTGCCAGGGGATTTGAAAGCCTTGCAAATGTTGTTGGAAACGGAAGGCGCGGCGGCTGGCGTGGACGCGAACTCGATGTCGGATGAAGAACTCGAACAAGAGAAACAACGGCTGTTGCAAGAATTGAAAAATGGAGAGAAAAAATGATGAGATTGGATGAGCAAGCAAAACAACTTGCGGAAGAAAAACGCGTTCAGGCGTTGGTCGCGGACGTGATGCGGGACTTTGAACGCCGCAGGGATGAAAGAAGAAACTTGGAGAGCGGCTGGCTGCTGAATATGCGCTTTTTGTCCGGCGATCAATATTGCGATATTGGCGCAAACGGCGCAATCGTTGCCGAAGATAAACGCTTTTATTGGCAAACTCGTCGGGTATATAACCGTATTGCGCCCGTGATTGACGCAAGAATGAGTAAGTTGACGAATCTGCAACCTGCTTTGCAGGTTAAGGCGTTCTCCGACGAAGAAGGGGACGTGCAGGCGGCGAAACTTGCAAGTTCGGTGCTCAAATATGCGCAGGATACCGTGGGCTTTTCACGGGTAGCGTCGCGTGTAATGTTGTGGGCGGAAACTTGCGGAAGTGCCTTCTACAAGGTAACTTGGGATGAAAAAGGTGGCAGGCAGGTATGCGTTGACGAAAACGGCACGCCCGTTTATGAAGGGGAAGTGCAGGTGTCGGCGCTGCCTGCGTTTGAAGTATTCCCCGATCGCTTGGATGCGGAAGATTTGGAAGAAACGTTTAGCATTATTCATGCGCAAGTGGTGTCGCCTTCCTACGTCTTGGAAAAATTTGGCGTGGGTGTGCAGCCGCAAAGGCTGGAAAACGTAGGGGTTTCCCACTATTCTATCCCTGCCGCGGATGGCGGGCGCGGGGTGAAGAGCGCGCAGGAAGGTGTACTCCTTTTGGAACGCTACACTAAGCCGACTGCCGCTTTTCCGAATGGTCGTTTGGAGATTGTTGCGGATGAAAAGTTGCTGTATGAAGGGGATTTGCCCTATTGTTGTGGGGATAAGAATGAAAGGGCGTTCCCCTTCGTTAAGCAGGATTGCTTGCGCTTGCCCGGTTCGTTTTTTGGACAGAGCGTTATCAACCGCTTGATTCCTTTGCAAAGGGCGTACAACGCTGTGCGAAACCGCAAACACGAGTTCTTGAACCGTTTGGCGATTGGCATTGTTGCCGCCGAAGACGGTTCGATGGACTTTGATGAACTCGCGGAAGAAGGGCTTGCGCCTGGCAAGATACTTGTCTATCGGCAGGGATCGCAATCACCCCAAATTATGGACGTGGGCGGAATGCCCGCGGAGTTTGCCGCCGAAGAAGAATGGTTGGAAAAAGAGTTTACCTATATTTCTGGCGTTAGCGACCTTTCCCGTAGTTCAACCGTCACAAGCGTCACTTCGGCGTCGGGGTTGCAACTCCTTTTGTCGCAGGATAACGCGCGTATGGCGGCAACGACAGGAAGTATTGAACACGCGGTTCAAGCGGTCGGTAGGCAAATTTTGCGCTTGTATAGACAGTTTGCAGGCAACGCAAGGTTGATGAGTGTGACCGGCGAAGGAAAACGCACGCAACTATATTACTTTAATGCAAGTGAACTGCCAACGGCGGATATTCGCTTTGTCGGAGAAGTTGCCGCGACGCCTGCGGAAAAGCGGGAAACGCTGCTACACTTGTTCGAAGCGGGACTTTTGACGGACGAACAGGGCAAAGTTTCCAAAGAGCACCGCAATAAGATTTTGGATGCGTTCGGCTTTGGCGACGTTGAAAATGCAAGGGATATAACTGCTTTGCATACCGAAAAGGCGAGCGGAGAAAATATACTCTTTATGGAGAAAACGGTGGCGGTGGATGAGTATGACGACCATGAAATTCATATCAATGAGCATACCAGGTACTTATTGAGCGCTGTTTTCACCGAAGATAGTAGGGAAGAGATTAAGGCGCGTGCGGTGGCGCATTTGAGAGCACACAAGGACGCATTGAGAAAGGAAAAGACTGCGGGCGAAGGATTGCAGGACGAAACTTCGGCAAAGGGAAAATTGTCGATAGATAGTGCCATGAAGGCGTAAAAGAAAGATAAGGAGAGAATATATGCAGGATAAGGAGAACGTTTACGAAAAAATCCCCCAAACGGAGCAGGGATGGAAAAAAGATGGCGTGGATGGCGCAAGTGTGGAAAAGAAAGGCTCGGCGGATTTGGGGAAGTTTAAGGACGTGAATGCCCTGATGCAGGCATATCAATCGTTGCAGGCGGAATTTACAAGGCGCAGCCAACGGTTGAAAAAGTGCGAAGAAGAGTTGGATAAGCGAAACCGTGAACGCATGGAAGCGGACGGCGGAACGGACGAAGCGGCAAGACACAGCGTTGCGGAAAGTGACGATTTGGATTGTAGCGCGGCGGACGAAACGGCGGCTGCAGTAGGCGCTGGCGGTGATGGGCAAACCTTGACGGCGGACGCGCCTGAAAAGAATTGCGGAAGCCCCAACTCTACGGTGGAAGAGAGAGTCGAAGACGGCGGAGCGGGCGCAGGAATTGCCGCGCCTGTTTGCGCGGACGGCCAAAATAATACGGCGGCGGTGACCGAAACTGGGAACGATAACGGCGGTTTAGCCGAAAAACGGGAATTGCCGTCGCTGTACGAACAGGTGTTGGCGGACGAGAGCGTGCGACTCAAAATCGTTGGCGACTATCTTTCTTCTATCGGGAAAAGCGGCGCGCCGCTCGTGAAAGGGGGCGTAGGAGTGCTTGCGACTCCGCCTAAAAAACCAAGCAGTATTTCCGATGCGGGAAAGATGAGTTTGGCGTACCTTTGCGCGCAAAAAGGGCAAGCGTAAGATTCGCGCTGATGGCGCAAACAAAAAAGGAGAATGAAAGAATATGATTAGTTTACAAACGGCTGATAACGTTTTGAAAAGTTACTATTTGGATGCAGTAAAGGACGCTTTGGATACCAAAACCAGCCCCTTCCTTGCAATGGTGGAACGTACCAGCGAAAACGTCTATGGTAAGGACGTGAAGAAAGTGGTCCGTGTAGGCGTGTCCGGCGGTATTATTGCAGGTACGGAAACGGGGGATTTGCCCAGCGCCGATTCTTCGAGCTATCTGCAAATGACCGCAACCTTGAAAAATTTATATGGTACGATTGAAATTTCCGACAAGGCGATCCGCTCGGCGCAGGGCAACGAAGGCGCATTTGTGAATATTTTGAACGCGGAAATGGAACACTTGCTCCATTCGGCAAAATATAACTTGAACAGAATGGCGATGGGCGCAGGCGACGGTTTGCTTAGTTATGGTACGAAGATTGATTCGAAGATGATTCGACTCGATGAACCTGCGGCGGCGCAGGTGGGTATGCGTGTGTACGTCACTTACTTGAACGGCACGCGCGTGGAAGATGGCGTAAGAAAAATTGTCGCGGTGGAACGATCTTCTGGTGTGATTACTCTCGATGGCGGTGATCTGCCTGTCGTGCAGGAAGAAAGTGTAATCGTTTGCATGGTGGCGGATGCTGAGGAATTGACCGGTATTAGAAATATCTTTTCGAGTAACCCGATTTATGGCCTTACCAAGGATGAGTTTAATATGATTGCACCCCTGGAAGTATGCTTAGAAGATTATATCAAATTGGATAAAATGCAAGAAATGATTGACCGTATCGAAGAAGCAAGCGGCACCGCGCCGAATTTGATTCTTTGTGGCTGGGGCGTGCGCCGTGCGTTGTTGAGACATTGTTCGGATATGGGTGTGACACTTCCCGTTATTCAGTTGGAAAGCGGGCATTCGGCGATTAGTTTCAACGGTATCCCCGTCGTTGTGGATAGATTCTGTAAGAAGGGTGATATGTTCTTCTTGAATACCAACCATATTAAGTTGTATCAACTCGGCGATTGGGAATGGATGGAAAGTGATGATGGTAAAATTTTGCACCAAGTTCCTGGTAAACCCGTTTATACCGCTACCCTTGTAAAGTATGCGGAACTCGTTTTCGAACGCCCGAATACGATGGGCCTTTTGACGGATATTTACGAAGAATAATCCTGCTGTTGGCACTTTGCCGTGCGGTTCGGCGGGTGGAGATTTGTTAGTACGCCCGCTTGCCGCTGGCGGTGAAAATATGTAGGTAGGCACAATTTAGGCTTGCTTTCGCCGTCCTTTTAGGACGGCGGTGGTAGGCTTTTAAAAGGAGAGAAAATGATTTCGGTAAAAGATGTTGTGTTGCTCGCCGCGGAATTCGTTGGCGTGAAAGAGAAGGTGGACGATTATTTGTCCGGCGTAATGGACGATGAACATAAACGCTTGATTGATGGACTCGTTTGCTGTTATAACATGGTGGAAAATGAACTCGCTGTCGATTATTTGCCTTTGGTAAAAGAAGAGCAAATGGCCGCAAAGGATGGAAAAATTGCGTACACGGACTTGTCTCAAAAGGCGGCGTATATTCTCGGCGTGTTCGATGCGTATGGAAACTCCGTTGCGCACAAGTGTATGGCGGCGTACCTTGCGGTAGGGGCAGGAAAGTACTTGGTTCGCTATGCGGCACTCCCCCTTGTAAAGACCTTTGACGATTGTTCGGAATACTCTGTCGGTGTGTCCGAGCGGTTGTTTGCTTACGGCGTTGCCGCGGAATATTGCTTGCATAAGGGACTTTCTGCAGAGTCGGCTGCGTGGGAGAAAAAGTATAAAAAGGCTTTGGCAGAGACCTTCCGCGTGAAGGAACTTAAAACGATAAAGGCGGGAAGTTGGGTATGAGCAAACTGTACGTTGAATATGCGGGATTTGCCCCGAATAATGAAAGCAAACTCCGCTTGAAGATGCCTGCGGGAACGCTGGTGGCCACCAGCACGGAAAATTGCCGCTGCGGAAAGTCGGGGCTGCGATGCGGGCCTGGCGTGGAGTACCTAATGACGTCAAGCGGGGGCACGGTTTCCTTTCCTTATGCGCCGCTTGCCTATAAATTGCAGGTGTATCATTTTGAGCAGGACGGCGTGGAGAAACTTGGGTACTTTGTTGCAACCAAAGACGGAAAAGCGTATCATTTCAATGAAACGGTAGGGCTAAAAACCAGCATTACGACAAGCGGGGGCGCTGTTTCCGTTTGTTCCGTTCCTACGGATGTTGCCGAAGACGGGTGCTTTTTTGCGATGGATAAAGGGCTTTGGCACGAAACTTCTCTGTCGGGGGCGGATAAAATTGCCCCCGCGACCAACGGCTCTGTTTGCGTATTCGGGGATAGAGTGTTTATTGCTTACGGCAAGGGCGTTGCGTTTTCAGACGCGGGCGATTTCCGTGATTTTTCTATAAGTGCGCAGGGCGGCGGAAGAATTGCTTTTTGGGATGGACACGGAGACGTCCTGCAAGTTCTGCCGATGGACGATCATTTGTTGCTGCTTAAAAAGAACTGCGTTTTGCAGTTGTTTGCAAAGGGCGCGGCAAAGGATTTTTACGCGCGGACAATCGGTTTTACCGACGCGGATATACAACAAGGTACGGCGGTTAAGTGCGGGAATGCGGCGGTCTTTATGACGGAAGACGGAGGGTTGTATCGCGTGGACGGCGCAAAGGTGCAGAAAACGGAGATAACCGTGCCGAATGCCTATGTAAAAAAACAGGTTGCTTGCGGCGGGGATTGCGGCAGGTATTATCTGTGGGCGGGATCGGATACCTTTGCCGTAGATTTAGATGATGGCGCGACCTATTCCATTTTTCCCGTTCAGGGCATTAGCGAATGCGGCGGGCGAACCGTTGGATTTTACGACGGGAAATTGTGTCGTTTAAAAGACGGAGCGGCAATTCCGAGCGAGAAAAAATGTACGTTCTTGGTAGAAAACTGGGCCGTGAAGGATGACAAGGAAAAGGTGATCGAAAAGATAGTGTTGTTCGGTCAAGGGCAGGTGAACGTGCGATTTGGGCAGGGCAGGTATGCGAAGAACGTGACGGTCGATCTGCAAGATTGCGGCGTAGTGCTGCCGATTGTAGAGCGCGGAAAGCGGTTTTCGCTGGCACTCGAACTTTCGCAAGCGGCTTGCGTGACTAAACTCGGCGTGGAATACAGCCTTGTGGGGGATGAAAAATGACGATTGACATAATTTCATATACGGACGAACAATTCGCCCGTTTGAATGGGGAGCAACTAAACGAAGTGCGCAAGGCGCAGGTGACGAAGAATCGGTTGTTCGAACGATTGGAAAAGGATAAGGCGGCGGAAAAATATAAACTCGTGAAAGCGGGGATTTTCCGCTCGGGGATTTGGGACGCCATTTGCACGGAGTTGCAGGCGGCTTACGATGCGCAGGTGGAAAGTTTGCGCGACGGGTTGCTGTTTTACTTGCAATACAGCGGACAACAACAAAATACGGGCGTTGGATATACCGTCGATTATTCTCTTTCGATTGCAGATCGTATAACGTTGGTGAAAGAGTACTACGTCGTCACTTACGATGATCCGTATGAGCGTATGGAGAAGTTTAAACTCGATGGGGTTGCGCCCAGTTATTTGTGCGAAGGGTATGCCCCCTTGTATCAATGGTTCTTGTACGACGTGACCGAGCATTGATCGGTTGAATAAATTTGCGTTTGTGCATGTAAAGACTTGCTTTTTTTTCGCGTTTTTGCTATCATAGCAATAAGGATATTTTAATCGTGCGGGTTGCCGCCGAAAGTGAGTGACGATATGCCGAAAATTGCTGTGAAAAAATTGGATGAAAGAGCGGTGCTCCCTGCCTATGGCTCGGCGTTTGCCGCAGGTGCGGATTTGTATGCGGTGCTCGATGCCGCTGTGGAAATTTTACCGGGCGAAACGAAGTTGATTAAGACGGGCTTGGCGCTTGAAATTCCCGAAGGGTATGCGGGCTTGATCTATGCGAGAAGCGGGCTTGCGTCTAAACGCGGGCTTGCCCCCGCCAACAAAGTTGGCGTGGTGGACGCGGACTACCGTGGGGAAGTGATGGTGGCGCTGCATAACCATTCCACAAAAACCCAGTCGGTTGAGCCGATGGAACGCATCGCGCAACTTGTGGTTGCGCCTTTCTTGCACGCGGAGTTTGTCGAATGTGATGAACTCTCTGAAACGGTGCGCGGCGAAGGCGGTTTTGGTAGCACAGGGAGAAAGTAAGATGGCACAAAGGATGAGAAAAAAACGCAACTTCAATCAACGTATGGGCGCGGTGGAAAAGTGGCTGTTGGCGCGCGGCGCAGGTGGTATTTTGAACATGAAGGAAGCGGCGGAAAATTACCGTGCGCTCATTGATTATAAGGCGGTGTTTGGAAACGATAATCCCGTTGATTTGGAGATTGGCTGCGGAAAGGGCGGCTTTGTTTGCGAACTTGCAAAACAGAACCCCGATAGAAATTATATCGCGCTTGAAATGGTGACGAACGTCGTGATTTCTGCGATGGAAAACGTCGAAAAATATGGCGTGAAAAACGTGCGGTTTTTGAATATCCGCGCCGAATGTTTGCCTTGCTATATTCCCGAAAACAGCGTGGAAAAAATTTATTTGAACTTCTCGACGCCGTTGCCTAAACTCGGGTACGTCAACCAACGGTTGACACATCGCGGTTTCTTGGAAACGTATAAGAAATTGCTGGTCGATGGCGGGTGCGTTGTGCAGAAAACGGACAATCGGGATTTCTTTGACTTCTCACTCGAAGAATACCGCGCGGCTGGCTTGGATTTGGAAGAATTGACTTTCGATTTGCACGAAAATGGCAATCCCGAATGGAATATCGTCACCGAATACGAGCAAAAATGGGTGGAACAGGGCTTGCCCATTCACCGCGTTGTGGCAAGAAAAAAATAAAACCTTCTACGAAAACGTGTGGAAAGCAAGTGTTTGGTTGCCCGAATGCTTGCTTTTTTTTGCGAAATCGGGTACAATGTAGGCAAGCAAATAGCGGAGTGGATTTTATGAGAAAATTAGCGCTGGGTATCGCCGCGTTGATGGCGGTGTCGGTTGTAGGGCTTTCGGGCTGTCAAAAAGAAAAAACGGACTGGCAGGTGTATATGCCTGATGGCGCGCCTGCGTTGGCGCTTGCTTTGCCGATGAGCCAAGACGCTGAAAACGACGGCGTGGAATATCACGTCGTTTCTTCGACGACCATTACGACTTTTGTCACGGGGAATGCGCCTGCCGCAGACGTGTGCGTGTTGCCTGTGAACTTGGCGGCAAAATTGCTCGGCAAAGGCGACGAATATCAAATGCTCGGGGTTGCAACCCATGGGAATATGTATTTTTTGAGCGACGGTGATACTGACTATTCGCAGGAAAACGTTTCCCTGTTGATCGGGAAAACGGTCGGGGTTGTGCAACTCAATAACGTGCCAGGGCTTACTTTGAAAGCGGCACTCCGTGATTTGGACGTGCCGTATAACGATTTGTCGGGCGGCGGCGCTACGGTGGATGATGCGGTGAACTTGAAAGCGGTAACGCCTACGGCGTTAACTGGCGCGGACGTGTATTTGCTCCCGTCCCCTGTGGCGGATTTGCGTGTGGCAAACCGAACTTTGAACTTTGCGGGGAGTTTGCAGGAACTCTACGGCGGGGAAGACGGATACCCGCAGGCGGCAATCGTGGCGAAAAAGAGCGTTTTGGAAGACGGCGGCGAATGGATTACGCAGTTGTTAGAACGCATAGACGAAAATACCCCTTGGCTGCAAACTGCGGAGAAGTCGCTGAGTGCGGATGCGGTGTC
>JAZOLF010000041.1:0-5729 GCA_045652785.1 Candidatus Scatosoma sp.
GACGATCCTGCAAAGGCGCACGTCTTGATTATCAATACTTGCGGTTTTTTAGAGTCTTCCCGAACGGAAGCGATTGAAACGATTTTAGAATTTTCCGAATATAAGAGCGGTTGCTTGGAAAAAATTGTGGTGACGGGCTGTTTGCCGCAAAAGTTCATCGGAGAGTTGTTTGAACCGCTCGCCGAAGCGGACGTCTTCTTAGGGATTTGTGATTATGAGAAACTCTTTGAAGCGCTCGAACAATCGTATGCGACCGACGAAAGACAAAATTACGTGGGAAAAGGGGAAGAACTTTTCCGTGTAGATCGCGTGCAGACGACCGACCCGCATTATGCGTATTTGAAGATTGCAGATGGGTGCTACAACCATTGTACCTATTGTTTGATCCCGAAAATTCGCGGGAAATACCGCTCGTATCCGATGGAAAAGTTGGTGGAAGAAGCCAAAGAACTTGGCGAACTTTCTGAACTCATTGTTGTTGCGCAGGATACCACCCGGTATGGGGAAGATTTGTATGGGGAAAATCGTTTTGTGGAACTCCTGCAAAGGCTTTCTGCGCTGGATAATATCGAAAAAATCCGCTTACTGTATTGCTATCCCGACGTGATTACGGATGCCCTGATTGATGAGATTGCAACTAACGAGAAAATTATCAAGTATATGGATATTCCCTTGCAACATTCAGAAAACCGTGTGTTGAAGTTGATGAACCGCAAAGGGAAGCGGGACGAGTATTTGGCTCTCTTTGCGCGCTTGCGTGAGAAAATCCCTGGAATTGCGATTCGTTCGACCTTTATTTCAGGTTTCCCCACGGAAACGGAAGAAGAATTTGAAGGGATGCTCGATTTTATCCGTCAAGCAAAATTGATAAATTGTGGGTTCTTCGCGTACTCGCGTGAGCCGCACACGGGCGCATATCGCCTTCCTGGACAAGTGCATCATAAAACGAAGGAACGCCGCGTGAAGGCGCTGTATGAAACGCAACGCGCGATTTCGAAGGACTTGCTTGCGCAGTTCGTAGGGAAGACAATAGAAGTGCTCTGCGATGGCATTGATTACGAAAAAAGTTGTTTTGTCGGCAGAGCGTATTTTAATGCGCCCGATATTGACGGAAAAGTGTACTTTAATTCTATGGATGCGATGCAAGGAAGGCGCTATCAAGTGCGCATTAGTAGCGCAGATGAATATGATTTATACGGTTCTACGGAGGATTATTTAGATGAAGTTGAATTTGCCCACTAAGATTACGCTTGTGCGTATTCTGATGATTCCTGCTTTTGTGGCGGTGTTCTTTATCAGCGCGCTTGGCGCTTGGCGTTTTTTGATTGCGGCGATCATTTTTGCCGTAGCGGCGGCGACGGATGCTTTGGATGGGCATATTGCTCGTTCTCGCGGGCTTGTCACCAACCTGGGGAAGTTTTTAGACCCGATTGCCGATAAAGTTTTGGTTTCTACGGCGATGATTTTGCTGATAGCGGCAAAGGAAGATATGTTCGGCGTCTTCGGCGAATGGATGGATACCATGTATATTGCGGTGGCTGTGTGTATCTGCGTTATTATGGCAAGAGAACTCATTATTAGCGCGTTCCGCCAAATTGCGGCAACGTCGGGTATTGTTATGGCGGCGGATAAACTTGGCAAAATCAAGACCGTTTTTCAGGATGCAAGCATTGTGGCGTTCTTGGTTGGTGCGGCGTTTGCGGCGAACGCCTTTGGGGTGATTACGCTTTGGGTTTCGTTGGCGTTGTTTGCTTTGGCAACCATTCTCACCGTTTGGTCGGGGATTGCCTATATCGTCAACAATAAGCAAGTATTAAAGGATAGCGATTGATGAAAAACGCATGCTTAATCGTCACGGATAAAAGCGGCTTTTTAGATATATCGGCGTTTTCTGCCTTTTGCGCTTTTGAGCAAAGTGGTTATGATTTTTCGGAAATCCGCTTGTTGCGTTTTGATAGTGGTGTAATCCGCGATGCCGTGCAGGATTGTAAAAACCTTGCGGACACCGTGATTGTCCTTGCTGACGAATTTGTTTTCGATTTGTTGGATATAGTGGGTGTGGCTTACGGAAAAGCGTTGCTTCAAAATGCCGATAACGGAGCAGGTGTGATCGACGACGGCGAAAAAACGCTGTTTTTATTGCCTGCAAACGACGAAAAATACGTAAAAGAGTTTTGTGTCCCTTTTTTGGTACGTAAAATGGGGTATCGTATAGGTAGTATCGTAGTTCGTTGTGTTGGCGTGGACGTTGGCAGGATGCAAAGCATCTTGGCGAAAGCCGAAGAGTTGGGCGCTGGACTCGTCAAGGTTTGTAATGAAAGCAAGTACGGCGAAGACGTTATTCGCGTCTTCTACGACGAGAATACTCCGCGAATGCTTACGGATGATTTGTTGCGGTTTTTGGTGGAACAACTCGGCGATAACGTGTATGCGCTTGATGATACGCCGCTGGAGAAACAACTCGTGGATTTGTTGCGTTTGCGCAGAAAGAAAATTGCGGTTGCGGAATCCTTTACGGGCGGTGGCGTGGCGAAGAAAATCGTATCCGTTTCGGGGGCGAGCGACGTCTATTACGAAGGGTTGAATACTTATGCGGAGCAATCGAAGATGGAACGGCTGGGCGTGACGGAGTACACTTTGCGTTCGCAAGGCGCTGTCAGCGAACAAACCGCTTACGAAATGGCGGCAGGGCTTTTGGCGCACGGGCGTTGTGACGTTGCTATCGCTACGACTGGTTTGTCGGGGCCAAAAGGGGATAACTTCGGGCAACCTGTGGGTACTTCTTGTATCGCCGTAGGTATCGATGAACAAGTTTGCGTTTATCGCTACGTTTTGACGGGCGATAGAAAGGAAATATCGGAAACTGCAATTCGCTACGCGCTCTTTTTGGCGTGTAAGCAGTTGAAAAATATGTAAAAAATTATTAGGAGATATATAAAATGGCTATTGAAAAGAACAATGAAAAGATGAAAGTGCTCGATGCCGTGCTTTTGCAAATTGAAAAGCAGTACGGCAAAGGTTCTATTATGCGTCTTGGCGACGAAGCGGGTAACATCGAAATCGACGTAATTCCTACCGGTTGCCTTTCTCTGGATATTGCACTCGGTATCGGCGGTTTGCCCCGCGGTAGAATTATCGAAATCTACGGCCCTGAATCTTCGGGTAAAACCACCGTTGCTTTGCACGCGATTGCAGAAGCCCAAAAGATGGGCGGTGTTGCGGCATTTATCGACGCTGAACACGCGTTGGATCCCGTTTACGCAAAGAAACTTGGCGTAAAGTTGGACGATTTGTACGTTTCGCAACCTGATACGGGTGAACAAGCGCTCGACATTTGTGATGCACTCGTTAGAAGTTCGGCTGTTGATATTATCGTTATCGACTCGGTTGCGGCACTCACGCCGAAAGCGGAAATCGAAGGGGATATGGGCGATTCTCACGTAGGTTTGCAGGCAAGATTAATGTCGCAGGCACTCCGTAAATTGACGGGTATCGTCAATAAGTCGAATACTTGCGTTATTTTCATCAACCAACTTCGTGAAAAAGTTGGCGTTATGTTCGGTAACCCTGAAACGACAACGGGCGGAAAGGCTTTGAAATTCTACGCAAGTATGCGTTTGGATATCCGTAAAACAGATACCTTGAAAGATGCGGATGGCGCGGTTGGTAATCGCGTTAAGGCGAAAATCGTTAAAAACAAACTTGCCCCCCCGTTTAGACAGGCGGAATTTGATATCGTTTTCGGCGAAGGTATTTCGCAGGAAGGCTGCATTATGGATCTTGGCGTTCAATTCGACGTTTTGGGTAAAAGTGGCGCTTGGTTTGCTTACAATGGCGAAAAAGTTGTGCAAGGCAAAGAAAAAATGCGTCAATTCTTGAAGGAAAATCCTGAAATCGCTAAGGAAATTGAAGACAAAATCCGCGCGGCTGCAAAGGGTGCGATTATTGAAGAAGGGGACGACGAATAATTATTCGTTTAGAATGCTATGAAACACGGATATGTAAAAGTCGCGGCGGTCAGCCCGAAGTTGAAAGTTGCGGACATAAAATTTAATACAACCGCCATCAAGGAAGAAATTGAAAAAATGGCAAAAGAACAGGTGGAAGTGCTGGTTTTTCCTGAACTTTCCCTTTGTGGATATACCTGCAACGATTTGTTCTTTCAGTCCATTTTGCAAGAACAATGCATGAAGGCGTTGCGCGAAATCACGGAATTCACCAAAGGAATCCCTATGATGGTGTTCGTTGGTTTGCCTATCGTTTACGAAGGAAAGTTGTATAACTGCGCCGCTGCAATTTGCGATGGCGAAGTAATCGGGGTTGTGCCGAAGAAGAACTTGCCTAACTACGGTGAGTATTGCGAAACCCGCTATTTTACTCCTGGTATTGACGCGGAAGATTTGGATTTTCTTCTGCCTTTGTGGGATGATAAGCACGCAACGTTTGGTTCGAAACTCATTTTCCGCGTAGGTACGAACGAAAGCGTGAAAATCGGTTGTGAAATTTGCGAAGATTTGTGGGTAGCAAATCCCCCTGGAAACTATTTGGCGGCGGCAGGGGCGACGATTATCGTTAACCTTTCCGCATCCAGCGAAATGGTGGGTAAGGCGGAATATCGCCGTACCATCATTAAAACGCATACGGGGAAAAATATTTGCGCTTATGTTTATGCAAATCCCTGCACGATGGAATCGACCACGGACGGGGTATTCTCGGGGCATAATATCATCGCGGAATATGGCACTATTTTGGCGGAAAATAAGCCCTTTGAAGGGGGCTCAGCGATTGCGGAAATCGATGTAGAGTTCCTTGCAAACGAACGTAAAAAGCGCAACAAACGGAATAATGAACGTTCGACAAAATTCAACGAAATCGATACAATTGATTTCTTAAACGATAGCGAACTTTCCTTGCGCAGGGTTAGCGCTACGCCGTTTATTCCCGAACCCGAAGAAAACGAAGAAACCTGCGAAATGGTGCTTTCCATTCAAGCACACGCCTTGGCGACGAGAATGGCGCACGTAAACGCAAAAACGGCGGTAATCGGTGTGTCTGGCGGGTTGGATTCTACGCTTGCGCTCCTTGCCGTTATGCGTGCTTTCGATATTATGGGCAAAGACCGTAAGGACATTGTAGCAATTACGATGCCTGGGTTTGGTACGACGGGCAAGACCTATCAAAACGCCTTGAAGTTAATTAAACTTTCGGGGGCGACTTTGCGTGAAATCCCCATTGCGGATAGCGTCACGCAACATTTTAAAGACATCGGTCACGATCCTAAGGTTGCGGATATTACTTATGAAAACGCGCAGGCGCGTATGCGCACGATGATTTTGATGGACGTTGCAAACCAAACGGGCGGTTTGGTAATCGGCACGGGGGATTTGAGCGAACTTGCACTCGGCTGGTGTACGTATAGCGGGGATCATATTTCTATGTATTCCGTCAACTGTTCCGTTCCGAAAACTTTGGTGCGCCATTTGGTAGAGTTTGCTGCAAACCATTCGGAAGAAGAGATGAAAAAGGTGCTTTTGTCGGTAGCAGGTACGGATATATCGCCCGAATTACTCCCCCCTGATCAACAGGGTAAGATTGCGCAAAAGACGGAAGATTTGGTTGGGCCGTATGAGCTGCACGATTTTTACTTGTATCATATCGTCCGTAGGGCGTGTTCGCCTTCGTCGGTGTTCGCTTTGGCAAAATACGCGTTCGCGGGCAAGTACGACGTC
>JAZOLF010000042.1:0-22155 GCA_045652785.1 Candidatus Scatosoma sp.
AAGATACAAGCAAGTCAAGGCGCGGCGAAGTTTTGTGCAGGGAGCGTACACAAACGTACGCGACCAAACAAAAATACGGCGCAACGATGAATTGCGCCGTATATTCTTTGTTTTTTCTTATGGACGAAGACCGCTGCCGCCTTGCAACGTAATGGTTTCCCCTGTAATATAGCTTGCCAAATCGGAACACAAGAAGACGCACAAACCGCCAACGTCCTGTTCAGGATCAGCAAATCTACCCATAGGCACGCCCTTGATGGTTTGTTCATAGCGTTCGGGATATTCTTCCTTAAACTTTTGCAACCCTTCGGTCATTGCAAGGGGGCAAATCACGTTTACGCGCACTCCGTCGGGCGCCCATTCGGTTGCCGCAACTCTGGAAAGACCGCGGATACCTTCTTTTGCCGCCGCATAAGACGATTGTGCAATTCTGCCAAACAAGCCTGCGCCAGACGCAAAGTTTACCACCGCGCCCTTCGTTTCCTTCAAATAAGGATATGCCTTTTGCATATAGAAGAAAGTAGCATAGATCCCCGAATAGATTGCAAGATCCAAATCTTCCTTCGTGTGTTGAACGAGCATCTTACCGCTTGCAGACGCTTGCGCATTGTTGACAACCGCATCAATTCTGCCAAAGCGTACCACCGTCTTATCAATAACGTTTTGGATTGCCGCTTCGTCCGCACCGTCAGCCGCTACGCAAAGCACTTCACAGCCGTGCGCCGTTTCCAACTTTTCCTTTGCCGCAAGCAAAGTCGATTCCGTTCTACCCGTGATAACGATTTTCGCTCCAGCCTTTGCAAACGCCGTCGAAAGCCCGAAACCGATACCGCGGCCGCCACCCGTGATGATAACCACTTTGTCTTTCAATGAGATCATAATTTTACCCCTATTATTTATTATATTGTAAGGAAAAATCCTTTACGTCCGTTATTGCGTGACGATAACTTTCGCATAGCGCAAAATCTTATCGCCCTTTTTGTACCCTTTTTCGTGTACCATTTTCACGATACCGCTTTCTTCGCCATCGGCGGCAGGCATCGCCATAATCGCTTCCGCAACGGTTGCGTCGAAAGGTTGTCCTACGGGATTGATTTCTTCCACCCCTTCGCTTTCCAAAATCTTATTAAAGTTTTGGAGCACCATTTCGAGCCCCTTTCTGGTGTTTTCATCCGAGCAAACGGACAGCGCGCGGGACAAGTTATCCCCAACAGGGAACAATGCCGCCACCACGTCGTTTCTACCTTCGGCATATCTTTGGGACGCCTGTGCCGAAGTACGGCGACGGTAATTTTCATACTCCGCCGACACCGAATACCATTTGCGCTTATACTCTTCCGCTTCTGCTTGCGCCGTCGCAAGTTCCGCTTTCAAGCGTTCCACTTCTTCCGCTTTCACAGAAGGTTTCGCTCCTTTTTTTGCTTTCTTTTCCGCTTTTTCTTCCACGGTTTCTTCCGTTTTTACTTCTTTTTCGTCCATGTCACAGCCCTACCTTTTTTGTGCGTTTCCTAATATATAACGCAAAAAAACAAATCTTAAACTTCAATATGTGCAAAATTATCACGAGAAGATCTGCGATACAAAATCGCCTTTCTGCCGATTACCGCAACGGGAACGGCATCCAAAAGGTCTGCCAAGTTTTCAATCAAATCCCAGGGTTCGTCTTCGGCATTTTGCAAAACGTTGATTTTGATGAGTTCTCTTGCTTCCAACGCATCGGATAAAGACTTCACCAAGTTTTCGGTGACGCCGCCTTTCCCGATTTGCGCAATCGCAGGCATCGTGGACGCAATGCCCTTCAACTTACTTCTTTGTTTGCTGGTTATAGTATCTCTGGTAATCATAATTCTCTTTTTTACTCCTTTTTTCGTATTCAATACGTACATGGTACGCGGTAATTACAATACGAAGTCAAATTCCACGTCCCCGATAGACACGGTATCCCCTTCCTGACAGCCCATCTTCGACAACGCCTTAATAACGCCGCGCAAACGCAACACCTTTTGGAAGTACTGCATCGAATCGGGATTATTCAAAGCAACGTTTCTGCAAAGCATGTCCACCAAGCCGCCTTCGACAACGTACACGCCGTCATCGTCGCGGTAGATTTCAAAGGACAAGTTATCACTCGTGCCGTATTCAATCACTTCATCGGGTTCGATGGGTTCTACGGGGGGCAGAGTTTCAAGCACGGACAAAATCCCTTCAATGAGTTCTCTCGTCCCGTCGCCGCTCAACGCCGTGATGGGGAATATCTTATACTTTCTGCCAAACTTTTTCTTAAACGCTTTCAGGTTTTCTTCCGCGCCGTAAATATCGCACTTGTTGCATACGACGATTTGGGGCAATTTAGCCAGCACTTCGCTGTATTCTTTAAGTTCCGCATTGATTTTCTTGAAATCTTCGATAGGATCGCGATCTTCGCAACCCGAAATATCGACCACGTGGCACAGCATACGCGTTCTTTCGATATGGCGCAAGAAGTCATGCCCCAAGCCAGCGCCCTGTGCCGCCCCTTCGATGAGTCCAGGAATATCCGCCGCCACAAACGATTTTTCGTAGTAGCGAACCACCCCCAAGTTAGGGGACAGGGTGGTGAAGTGGTAGTTTGCAATCTTCGGTCTTGCCGCCGAAATCTTTGAAAGCAACGTACTCTTCCCCACGTTCGGGAACCCGACGAAACCAACGTCAGCAATGACTTTCATCTCCAAAATAACAACGTGCGGTTTCACCTTTTCGCCCTTTTGCGCAAAGTTGGGGGCATGGCGACGAGCCGTCGTGAACTTCACGTTCCCCTTACCGCCGTTGCCGCCGCGCGCAACCAAGATTTGCTGTCCGTCGAAGAAGACGTCACAAATGAGTTTGCCCGTTTCCGCATCGCGCACCAAAGTACCCAAAGGCACTTTGATATAAATATTACTGCCGCTTTTACCATAGCATTTTTGTGAGCCGCCCATTTCCCCGTTTTCCGCAAAATACTTGGAAGTGAAACGGAAAGAGAACAAATCGGTCATATTCTTATCGCCGACGAAGTAAACGTCACCGCCCCTGCCGCCATCGCCGCCGTCAGGTCCGCAGGCAGGTTTCCCCTTATACGCCTTAAAGGAATTCATCCCGTCGCCGCCGTCACCAGCCTTGATGGTAATTCGCACTTTGTCGGTAAATTCTGCTATCGCCATAAAAAAATCACACTCCTTTTTCCGCGCCGCCATCAGCGCACAGTTGTCCATTATCTTCCATATTATAGCAAACAAACCGCAAAAAATCAATAAGAATTACACACTTTTGAAAATATATTTTCAAGTAAAAACCGCTTACCCTGCGGTAAACGGCCATTTTCTCAAAATTTATTTACTTATCGTTTCCAAAACACCCGTCGTCACCAAGCGTTTTTTCTCACCATTAGCCCGCGCAATCGCATCTTCCACCAACGCGGCAAAAAAGGATTTTGCTTCAGATATCCGATCGCAGAACAAATAATACGCCAACGATCCAGGCACGGTGTTCACTTCGCTTAAATACACCTTTTCCCCCTGCACCAAATAGTCCACACGCACCACACCCCACATATTCAAGCGCTTATAAATTGTCCGTGTATATCCTCGTATTTTTTGCCGCAAAGCACCCGTCAACAAAGACCTGCCCCCATCCTTTTTCTCTTTTTGTATGTATTTTTGCTCAAACCCATACACCCCGTCGTAGGATGAAAAGGCTTCTTCCGCTTCGGAAACGTACACTTCTCCTTTCAAGGAATACGCCGCGCAGTTGACGTCCTTTTTCCCAAGCAAAAACTTCTCAATCACCACGCAATCGTCCAGCGCAAACGCCGCCTTTAACCCCTGCCGTATCTCTTCCGCATCCTTTGCCACCGCAATCCCGATAGACGAGCCTAAATGCGCAGGTTTGATAATCACAGGGAACTTCAATCTACGTTCAATGTTTTTTAGCAAAAACTCCCCGCGCTTTTGATAATCTTCTTCCCTAACGCGAAGTCCGTCCACCACGGGGATCGACAGCGCTTTTGCCACCAACTTCGTCAACGCCTTATCCATACACACCGAAGACGGGGCAACACCGGGCGACGCCAACGGAATTCCATTTAGCGCCATCAACGCCGAAACGCCGCCCCCTTCTCCAAGCCCGCCGTGACAACAATTCAACGCCCCGTCTAAACGGGAAAGCAACTTCCGCTTTTTTCCGCTTGCATACAATTCATATACGCCGCCACCATCAAAGACAATCCGCCTTGCCCCTTTCAAAAAGTTTCCTTTACGAAAAAACTCCACCTGAAAAAAGGACGGGGAAGTATAAGCCCGCCATTCTTCGTCAAAATAGACAGGCAAAACGTCGTATTCCCCCTGCAATAGGTTGCCAGCCAACGTCCCCGTGATTACGGAGATTTCCCGTTCGCATGCGCCACCGCCAAACAAAACCGCTATTTTTTTCAACAAAAAAACACCTCCGCTATCATTTCTTTCGCTTTGGTGTTTCTTCTTTTCATCCTTTGTTTTTCGTTCGCAGAACGCTTTATACTACGTCGGGCAAATCATTCATAAAGAGCACGCAATCCCCTTCTTGGAGTTTTCCATTCAACAACTCTACCGCCTGTTCCAACGTCGGAAGAATGGTCAACCCATCCGAAGTTCCGCCCGCTTTTTCGTATCCGTCTGCGATAATTTTCACCTGTGTTTCACCAACCAGCACGATTAAATCAATACCTGCCCCCGCAAAAAACTCTCCAAGCGCCGTATTGATCTCTACTTGCATCACCCCTGTTTCCACGATACCAGGGGTAATAAGATACTTCTTTCCATCGAACCGACACAAAGCGTCCACCGCCATTTTTGCGCCTTTAATATTACAGTTATAAGCATCGTCCAAGAGATACACGCCGTTCACTTTCGTAAGTTGTAAACGATGTTCCACAGATTGCACCTTTGCAACCCCGCGGGCAATTTCTTCTTTCGTAAGCCCCAGGAGCGCCGCCAAGTGCGCCGCTAACGCCACGTTTTCAACGTTGCCGTCCCCAAGTAAAGCCATTTTTACAGCCAACTCTCCATCTGGCAATTCCAAAGTGAACGCCGTTTCCGTCGCGCCGAGCACAACGTCTTTGACGTCGCCAACAAACAAGCATTTTTTCGCTTGTTCGGGATAGGCAGTACGAATCTTTTCTTCCAGCGCCTTGCCGCAAACCACCGTTTTCGCGGTAGAAAACAGCCCTTCGCACTTTGCACGAAAAACGTTTTCTTCGCTCCCAAACGTTTCCACGTGTTGCGCGCACACACCCGTGAATACCATATAATCAGGTTTCACCAAATCGCAAAGTTCGCGGATATCCCCCGTTTGCCGCGCACCCATTTCAAAAATCGCTACTTGCGCACCGCCAAACCCGTCCGCAAAAACGGTTTTTGCCACGCCGATCGGTGTATTGTAGGACGCAGGGGACGCCACCACCGAATATTTTTCGGCAAGGATAGTTTTTAAGATATTTTTCACCGAAGTTTTTCCATAACTTCCAACGATACCGATTTTCATTAAATCGCTTTCATCTAAGACCTGCCCCGCTCTTTTTACAAAATTGCGGTTTCTCGCATTTTCAAAAATTGATAAAACCGCATTCGCCAGCAACAGGATATAGGGCAACAATAACGGCAAAAAGCACAAGGGTAAAAAGCGCATCGCGCTAAGCCAACCATGCGCCATCGCAAGCAACGGTTCCAACAATGAGCACAAGAAAATCAGCCCAAACGATACCAACGCAATCGCCACAAAATAGCCCACGCAAAGCCGTTTCCATCTTCCGCTTTTAACCGCCGACACTTTCAAGGCATACCGACGATCCACCCAAAAGCAGAGTATCGCAAGCCCAAAGAATGGAATCCCCCCCATCGCCATTGCGGCATCTTCGCCCAAGAAGAAAAAAACGAAAATAAGCATCGCCGTTGCAGCCAAAGACAACACCGACCAAAACAACAAGCGGGAAAAATAGGTGTTTCGTTTTTGTCGATACCATCCTAAGAACTTTTTCGCGCGGTAGCCGCTCTGTTGCACCACCCCAACCATTTTTACCGTAGCGGCAAAATAGAAACAGGCGCACAGCATAGCCGCCGCAATTCGGAAAATCCAAGCCGTTTGTCCGTCAATCATCGTGTAAAAACTCCTCCAAAAGGATATTGAACGCCACAGGGTTTTCTGCAAACGCAAAATGTCCGCCTTCCATCGTCACCAACCGCGCATTTTGTATCACGTCTTTGTACGCCTGCGCTTGGCGCATCGTCGTTACCTTGTCGTGCGTACCTTCCACAATCAAAACTTTGTTTTCGATGCAAGCCGCATCCCCGCGCAAATCTTCGTTGACAATTTTTTTATAACTTTCTTTCATCACAGGGGATAGCCCCCGATATTCAGCGCTGCCAAATCGCCGTTCGGCAAACTTCGGCGCAAACTTTTTAACTAAGCGGTAAGCCCCTACCTTACAGCGGTATCCGATCCCACGCGGAAAAACCACCCCCGCAGGCCCCGTCAAGACGAGTTTCCCCATCTTAAACACCTGCCGTTTTGCCATTTTTACGAGTACCCGACACCCAAACGAGTGGGCAACCACGCACGGATTTTTCACCCCAAGAGCAACGAGCACCTGTTCCGTCCACACGGCATAATCTTCCACCGAGAAAGGTTTTCCCAAAGCAGGGCTTTCCCCCTGCCCCAAAAAGTCAAAAGCCGTCACCCGATAGAACCTTGAAAAATATGCCACCTGCGCGGCAAAGGCATCTTTGCTGGAAAGATAGCCGTGCAAAAACACCAAATCTTTCCCCTTCCCCTTTTGTAAAAACGAAACGCCGTCCAAAACCACCGTTTCGCTCCCCCTAAAAAACAAACAATTTACAATTTTTTTTGCATAATATCGGCATCTTCGCCGTTGCCGTAGTAATTCTTCCGCACGGCAATTTTTTCATAGCCGTACTTCTTATACAAAGCAATCGCAGGCGCGTTGGAAACCCGCACCTCCAGCATTACCCGTTCCGCCCCCATTTCTTTCGCCTGCGTATGCAAAGCATCCATCAGCGCGCAAGCAATTCCTTTCCCACGAAAAGGAAAATCGACGGCAATATTCATCAAATCTGCCGTATCGAACAAAGAGAACAAACACGCATAACCGCATACCTGCCCCCCTTCGACCGCCAAAACTTGCCATTGATAAGGCGCACCAACTACGTCCGCGAGCATCTCTTTCGACCATGCGTCGTGAGGGAAACACCGCCCTTCAATCTCCGCGATAATGGGAATATCTTTTTCTTCCCAGCGACGCAAAATCATACGTTTTTCTCCAAGTTGATTTCCGCCGAACTCTTACGCACGTACAAAGCATTTAGCGGCGCAAACGCCCCTGCCTGCGCTTTTGCAAGCACAGCCGAAAGCAATCCCTTTGCAGGATCGCAAGGCGTAACGTTCACTTTTTCCGCGATACCGATCGTCCATTCATCCTTCGAGCGAATCGCCCGCAGCGCATACCCATCCTTTGCCAAAGCAAGCACTTCTTCTTCCGTCAAATAGGCAGGCGGCAAAATCACGTTTTTATCTTGATCGAACCCACACACGTAATAAGCGTCGTGCAACGCATCAACCAAACACAACGTTTTTTCATCCTGCCCTAACGTATTATATGCGGCAAGTTCAAAAGAAGTGATAGGCAACGATGGTTTCCCGCAAGCCAAGCAAAATCCTTTGACCGCGGACACGCCGATACGGATGCCCGTAAACGAGCCCGCACCTACTACGGCAGCAAAAAAGTCGCACTCTGCAAGAGTCAACTCCGCTTCCGCCAACGCTTTTTCAATCTGCGCCATAATTTGCGTCGAGTGCCGCATCGTGCAATCGGGCAAGAATGCCCGTACCGCCACTCCATCGTTATAAGCAACGACACACATATATTCATTTGCCGTATCAACCGCTAAAAATTTCATTCGCAAACAATCTCTCTTTCGTTTTCGCTCAATTTTTGGATAGTGACAATTTTCACCTTTTTCGGGAGTAAGGGCGCAATATTCTGCGACCATTCGATAATACAAATCCCGCCCATATCAAAGTAATCGGCAAGCCCCAGCCGTTCCGCTTGCTCCACGCTTTCGATACGGTAGCAATCGTAATGGAAAAGCATCCCATCGTAATCATTCATGTACGCATAAGTCGGGGAAGTTACTTCTTCTTCAATTCCCAAGCCCTGCGCAACCCCTTTGGTGAACAAGGTTTTCCCTGCCCCCATTTCCCCGTTCAAAAGGACGACGTCCCCGGGTCGCAAAGTTTTCGCATACTCTTTGGCAAATGCTAAAGTTTCTTCTCTGGATTTGGAAATAAAGGTCGCCATTTTAACGCTCCCACCTTTTTAAGAAGTTCGAAAGCCGCTTATATAGCAGCAAAGTCAGCACCGAAACGGCCGCCGTTTTGAGAAGATTAAACCAAACGATTACCCAAAACAATTCCACAAACGCCGCTTCCGCATCCTGCCCCATATACAGGGGAAAGTTGATAAAGCGGTTTGTAAGTAGCGCCGCCGCAGTCGCAATCAAGCACGCACCAACCAAAGAAGGAATTACCCACTTCAAGCCTTTCTTATACCGATAGAGAATGGACGGCAACAAGAGATAAGAGCAGGTCATCAGCATATTTGCGAGTTCCCCAATGCCCCCCGTCGTACTGCCGATCATCCGCAAGCATTCTTTCAGCGTGCAAACAATCATCCCTTCCACAGGTCCAAACAAGAAAGCGATTAGCAAAATAAAGACGTTGCCAAAGTCCAACTTAAAAGGAGTGACGATCGGAATTTCCAGCCAACTCACGACGTAAGAGAGCGCGACAAACACCGCCATAAGCGCCAAGCGTTTTGCCGTGAACCGATTTCGGATATTCCCTTTCGTCTGCTTTTGTACCATCGTTCGCTCCTATAAACCTATAAGGTTTATATACAGTATAACATACAAAAAGCCGTTTGTCAACGCATTGTGACAAACGGCATAATTATTTTTCGCGCCGTAAAAGCAGGTAAAACAGCGCTAAAAAACATATTCAACGCATACCTGCCCCATACTTTTTACTCTGCAACGTCCTTTTCATCCGCAATCGGGAACAGCACGTAAAAGGTGCTGCCAACGTCCAAAACGCTATCCACCCCGAAGACGAACTGATGGCATTCCAAGATCGTTTTCACAATCGACAAGCCCAAGCCCGTCCCTTTAACAGGGCGTTTGTGCATATCCGAAGATCGGTAATATCGGTTCCAAATATCCACCAACTCCGTTTCAGCGATACCCTTCCCCGTATCGGACACCGCAAAGCGAATGTAATCCCCTTCCCTTTTCAGGGACAGCAAAACACGCTTATCATCGCCCGTATAGTTGACGGCATTCCCGATCAAATTATACAACACTTGCCCGATCTTCATTTGGTCCGCGCGGGTATAGAGCCCCTGCTCCATTTCCACGGAAAAAGTATATCCTTGTTCCGACAAAAACTCAAACCGCCCAAGCACGCCCTTCAAGTACGCCGACAAATCAAACACCTGCAAATCCAGCGCTTGAATTCCCGAACGGATTTTCGATAAATCAAGAACATCAGACACAAGAGATGCCAGCCTATCAGATTCTTCCAAAATCACGCGCGCCGCCTTTTCCCGTTTCACCTTGTCGTCGCCCGACACTTCAATAATCATCTCCGCGTAAGCCTTAATCATGGTCAGCGGTGTTTTAAAATCGTGCGAAACGTTGGCAATCAATTCCTTTTGCATACGGTCAGCCTTCGACAGTTCATCTTTCGCAAAGTTCAACGACGCCGACAGCGTTTCCATCTCTTCAAACGAATCCTGCCCGTGAAAGTCCACGTCGAAATCCCCTTTTGCCAGCCGCTTTGCTTTGAGCGCAATTTCGTCCAACGGACGAAGTAGCATCCCCGAAAGCGCAGACGATGCCGCAAAGGACAAGATAAACACAAACAACGCCGTCCAAATCATTCGAACGTTGAGTGCGTCTTCGACCGCCTGCACAAATTCTACCGATTGAAAAGTATAAAGGTAATTCACGGCATCAGGATCTCCCTGCGCGGGCAAAATAGCACCGTAAACATAGCCGCCTTCCGTCGCATAGATCACCGATTTTCTATTTTCAACGGTTGCCCCCGCCGACGAGAGTGCCGATTTCAGCGTCTCTATTTTCTCACTAAACTGGAAACTTTCCCCAAAGAACGGGGACGAAGGATCGATATTGCTTTCCAGTGGCATCAGTACGTTCCCATCGCTATCCAAGACAAAGATAGCAACTTCTTCGCGTGAAGACAAGTATCGTATAAACCCGTCGTAGTTCCCCGAAAAGATTTCAGGCGGAGTGTATAACTCCTGCGCAATCCGCGCGCCCTTGCCGTCCAAGACACGCACCGCTTCTTTTTCGTAAGTATTTTTCATCGCAACCCGTTGCGTGATGAAGAAGGTGGACAAAAGCACAAAAGAAAGCAACGCAAAAGCCGCCCAAAGCACGAAAAACATACTCATTTTTCGTTTCTTTCGGCCGACATTCCATTTTTTGCCTTTTGGCATACTGCTATTTTCCTTGTGCATAACCACACCACCTATTTGTTTACGCTTCGAACTTATACCCCATGCCGCGCAACGTGACAATAAACTTACGATATTCTTTCAGGCTGGAACGGAGCATTTTGATATGCGTGTCCACCGTTCTATCATCGCCAAAGAAGTCAAACCCCCACACTTCGGACAGAAGTTTTTCTCTCGACAGCGCAATCCCATTGTTTCGCGCCATATAGAAAAGGAGTTCATATTCCAGCGGCGTCAAACTAATTTTTTCGCCGTTCACGAACACGTTTCTGCCGCCAAAATCAATTTCTAATCCTTCAAATTTCATCACCGAGCCAGCGTCCGCAGGTCGTACTTGGCGGCGTTTGGTCACCGCTTGGATGCGTGCCATCACTTCTTTAGGCGAGAACGGTTTGGTCACGTAATCATCTACGCCCAACTCAAACGCACGAAGTTTATCATATTCTTCCCCCAGCGCGGAGAGCATAATAATCGGCACGTCCTTCGCTTTGCGGATTTCTTTCACCGCGGTAAATCCGTCCATGCGGGGCATCATCACGTCCATAAGCACCAGGTCAAAATCGGCATTTTTGCACATAGCAACCGCTTCAACGCCATCTGCCGCCTGCGCTCCTTCGTAGCCCGCAAACTCTACGTACTCTTGCAGCACGTCGCGGATTCCTTGTTCATCATCAACAATCAAAATTCTCATATTTTTCATCCCTTCGCATTTTTCACCCCAAAGGGGTGTTTTCATCCCTTTTATTATAACCTTAAAATGCGAAAATTACGTTAATTTTTTGTGAAATGTTGGTGAAAAATCTCAAAACTGGGAATATTTTCAACAATTTCGGGAAGGTTTTTTCTTTTAGTATATCAAAAAAAGAGCATTTTGTCAATGCTCTTTTTATATCGCGCTCTTTCGCGCGCACCATTATTCGTATTCTTCAAACGAGCGTCTTGGTTCGGGCGCTCCTCCCATATTTTTCGGCGCAGGTCTTTGCCCCCTGCATCCGACGTTCACCAAAATCACGTCTTCCCCGATCTTGACGATATTTTTCAGGTCAATAAAATACTCTTCCCGTTTGAGCCCAAAAGCGCGGCTGCCTGGTACAACAAACCCCAAAATGCGGTTTTCAGGATAACAAAACACCATATCGCAAACCCTACCCAACTTTTTTCCATCGACCGTATTCACCACTTCTTTTTTTCGAAGGTCGTTATAACTCAGTTCCATCCCATTCTCCTTTTTATTCATTCAACGCGTACCTGCCCCATCCTTTTCGGGGTTCCCCGCATATTTCCCCTATCTCCACCGCCACAAAAAAGCACTACCTTTCAACACTCTATTATATGCATTCGCTCCCCCTTTTGTGCCTGTCCACATCAAAAAAAAGAGCGGAACCCCGCCCTTTCTTTTTTTAAAAAATATTCCTTTTATTTGGCTGCAAAGCGCCGCATCGTTTACAACAGTTCTTCAATTACATTTTACATAATCAATCGGCTCGCCATACGCGAACGATTCGTACATTTTGAAAATTACACGGCGATTTCCAATGCAATCAGCGAGCAAAAACAATGTCTTTTCTTTCTCAAAGAAAAACATTTATTGCTTTCTTCTATCTCCATTTTTGTTTCCCCCATTACAGATCGCAACGTACTTTTGGGAATAGATCCCAAAACAGGAACTGCACACGCTATTCCCTTTCAACTTATTACCAATGCAATATTACAAAATGAAGATTCCATCCCCGTAAAAAACAATTTAAAAATTTTAAGGAAAGCCTTTCTCGAATTCATAAAAGCCGAAAAAATATTACAAAGGCGTTGATAACACTTAACCCCCGAGCATCTGCTCGGGGGTTATTTTTTACGAAATATTCAATTTAATGCTTTGCAGCGCCGTCTTTTCCAAACGGGAAACCTGCGCTTGCGATATACCGATCTCTTCGGAAATCTCCGTTTGTGTTTTCCCTTCGTAATATCGAAGTAGCAATATCTTCCGCTCTCTTTCTCCAAGTCGCGCCAACGCTTCGCGCAAGGCAACCCGCTCCGTCCACACTTCATCCGTGTTTTTGTCGTCCGACAGTTGGTCAAGTAATAGCAAGGTATCCCCCGACTTATTATACACAGGCTCATATAAGGAAACGGGATCGGAAATCGCATCCAGCGCATATACCACTTCTTTCTCCTGCACCTGCATCTCTTGGGCAATCTTTTCAATGGTCGCTTCTTCGTCGCGGCTTTCAATCCGCTCCCGTGCTTTTAGCACTTGGTATGCGGTATCCCGAATACTTCTGGACACGCGCAGGGAATTCCCATCCCGCAAAAAGCGTTTCATCTCCCCCATTACCATAGGAACGGCATAGGTTGAAAAGCGCACGCCCACCCCCAAATCAAAGTTATCTATCGCCTTGATTAAGCCATAGCACCCTGCTTGGAATAGGTCATCTTGGCTGGCGTTGCGGCTACGAAACCGTTTCATCAGCGACAGCACCAAGCGCAAGTTCCCTTCGATAAAGGTTGCCCTTGCCTGCTTGTCCCCCGCCTTGATGCGCACCATCAATTCTTCATTTTCCTTGCTTGAAAGTTTCGGCAATCCATCTTCACGGATGCCGCAAATTTCCACCTTTTGCATCTCTTTGATCCCCCTTTTTCTTATGTAAACACAAAAACAGCAGGGGCAGGTACGCATCGAAGACAAAAACGGCGACAATTTCAGTATGGTAAACTTTGGTAAGAATTATACGCTATACCAACTTTCCGATCTCTTTTTTGAGCCGAAGAATAATTTTCTTTTCCAAACGAGAGATATAACTTTGGGAAATCCCCAACAGATCGGCTACGTCCTTTTGCGTCATCTCATCACCGCCGTGCAACCCAAAGCGCAAATACATAATCTTCCGCTCCCGTTCGGTGAGCCGATCGAGCGCCGCAATCAAGAGTTCCCTTTCCGCTTTCCATTCCAGTTCGCCATACACGCTATCCGCAGGCGTGCCCAAAACGTCGGACAAGAGCAACTCGTTTCCGTCAAAATCGGTATTCAAAGGCTCGTCAAACGAAATTTCCGTACGCGAACGCGACGTCCGCCGAAGGTACATCAAAATTTCGTTTTCAATGCACCGAGACGCATAGGTAGCGAGTTTGATATTCTTGCCAGGATTAAACGAATTGATCGCCTTAATCAACCCGATTGTGCCGATGGAAATTAAATCGTCAGGCTCGACGGAAGTATTATCAAACTTTTTAGCGATATACACCACCAAGCGCAAATTGTGCTGTATGAGTTTCGTCTTCGCTTCTTCCGCTTCCGTCTCCCCTGCGAATAAATCGGCAAGCGCTTCGCTTTCTTCTTCCGCAGAAAGCTGACGAGGCAACGCTTCCCCGCCCCCGCAAACGTAATCCACCGTCGGCTTTAATTCAACCGCGTGGATGCTATCCAAAAACACCTTTACAACGTCTCTAAAACTCATTTTTCTCTCCGTTTTTTACTATTTTTCATCATCGGGCAACAAAATATCGTATTCCTTCCCAAGTATATGTACCGCAGGCGAAAGGTACGCCCCTTGCCAAATCGTATGCCGATCTTTGTCCACAATCTCCACCCTGTCCGCCGCGTACAATGGGATACATTTTTCGCCCGAAACCGTACAGATCTTGATGTACCTTGCAGGGGGCTCTACGTCCGCCAAGCGGAAGAGTAAGTCAGGACGAATAAAGCACACAGAGCGCCCATCGCACAGGGCAATATTGCCCGTATCCACAAACCCTACCAACGACAATTCTTTTTGCCCGCGCGCGACCTTACAAGATACTATATGCGCACGCTGGCGCTTTCTTGCATACAATTTGCAAATTCCCCATTTCGCAAGCAGAAAAAATACTGCCACCGCCGCCGTCAATACACCCACGGGAATTCGAGTAATTATCCCGCCGAACTCCGCAAAGTAGTACTCCACCCCCACGCCACCGAAAAGTGCGGTCAATCCACCGCCGAAACAAAAGGCAAACGCATAGAACAAAACCACCGTCAATGCATACCTGCCCCGCCCATTTTTTCTTTTTACGGCAATCAGACAGAGTGCCGCACCCATCAAGAGTTTCCATACCAAAGCAAAAGGCGCAGGCATGGAAAGGAAGGGGAAGACAAGAGCAAACGCAGCCCCAACGGCAGCGGCAACCAGCACCCGCCAAAAGCAAATCCTTTGCCCTGTTGCGCTAATTGCCAAAACGAGCAACGCACCGTCCACCAACATATTTTCTATGATTACATCTTCCAAATAAATTTCCATTTTCCCGAATATTATACCGAAAAAATAGGCTATTTTTTTGCAAAAAAAGGGCAAAAAACCACGAAAAAAGCATCTTTTTTGCAACAAAAAAACTCCCAAAAGGGAGTTCTTCTTAAAATGCATTCGGGATATGGTTGATTGCATCGGGATATACTTCCACAACGTCAAAACGCACGTTCGGCTCTTCTCCGTTTGCGTAGTAGAGCGCAATTTTTCTGTACCGTTGTTGCTTGCGATAATCGACCGCCTCTACGGCGCTTCCAAACGCCGTGCTCATGCGGGTTTTCACTTCCACAAACACCGTTTGTTCGCCGTCCAAAAAGACCAAATCCGCTTCCCCGAAAGGCGTACAGTAGTTCTTTTTTAGCAACTTGTATCCCAACTTTTTCAAATACTTTTCAGCAAGGGTTTCCCCTTTTTTGCCTAAAAGTTTTTTGTAAAGGTTCTTCTGTGAATCGGGCATAAGCCTTGCTCCTTAATCGCTTGAATATGCGCCGCCGTGCCGTAGCCTTTGTTGCTTTCAAACGCATAAGCGGGATAGATCTTTGCATACTCGTCCATCATCGCGTCCCTATGCACCTTAGCAACGATGCTCGCCGCGCCGATGGAATAAGAGAGCGCATCCCCCTTGACAATGCTTTGTTGGGGGAAGGGAATATCAATCACCATATTGCCGTCCGTGAGCACGACGTCAGGCTGAATTGCCAAACGTTCCACAGCCATCTTCATCCCCAACTTAGTGGCTTCCAAAATGTTGATTTCGTCAATCATTTGCTCGCTCACTTCGTACACGGTATAGGCGATTGCCTTTTCTTTGATCTTTTCCGCCAGTTCTTCGCGCTTTCTCGCGGAGAGTTTTTTGCTGTCGTCCACGCCCACGATCAAGTCAGCGTCTTCGATGGGCATAATTACCGCCGCGCAAACAACAGGTCCAGCCAAAGGCCCGCGTCCTACTTCGTCCACGCCTGCAACGTAGCGATAGCCTTTCGCCTGCAACGCGCGTTCATAGCCGAGTTTTTCGTCCGCATTCCATACTTTTTTCGCCATCATTAAAACTCCCAGTCTTTGTAATCGGCAGGGTTTTCGAGCGTAATTTTCCCTACTCTGCCCTTTCTAAAATCATCCACAAGTGCCTTCGCCCCGCGTTCATAATCGAACTCGCCGCCGCGCAAGACAAACCCACGTCGCTTGCAAAGGGCTTCGTACATCCCCAACTTTTCGGAAAAATCGGTGATGCCATAGCGTTCGGTCAAATATTGCGGATAGGTCGCAGCAAGTTCGCCCAAAAGTTCCAGCGCCACGTCGTCCATATCCAAAATATCATCGTTGATCGAGCCGATATACGCCAAGTGGCGGGCGTGGTACTGGTTATCGAAGGACGGGGGCATCGTACCGGGTGTATCCAGCAAATCAAACGCGCCGCATTTGATAAACCGCACGTCGCGGGTGACGCCCGCTTTGTCGCCCGTCTTTGCACGCTTTTGCCCGCTCATTAAGTTGACGACGGTGCTCTTCCCCGTATTCGGAATCCCCGCCACCATAAAGCGGAAAGTACGGTTCAACCCTTTCGCTTCGGCGCGTTCCCGTTTTTCTTCGGTCATTTGCGTCAACTTTTGCGTAATCAAACGCTTGGTAGAGATATTCGTGCTGTCGCAACGAATACACGCCTTACCTTTGCTTTCAATCAAGCGCACAAAAGCATCCGTCTTTGCAGGATCGGCAAGGTCGGATTTATTGAGCAAATAAAGAATGGGTTTCGCCCCAAAAATCTTGTTTAAGTTTTTATTATGCGTCGCGATAGGCGCCCGTGCGTCAAGTACGCAAATTACGCCGTCGCAAAGGTCACGCTTGGCTTCCATATCACGCATCGCGCGTGTCATGTGACCGGGAAACCATTGAATATTTTTCATCGTTTTTCTCCGTTCTACCCATACATGGGTGGGTGTAATTGTTATTTATCCAGCAAATCAGGCCTATGTTTTTTTGTCACAAGCAGCGCCTGTTCCCTGCGCCAAGCATCCACTTTTCCGTGATCGCCCGAGCGCAAAACATCGGGCACACGCAAGCCTTTATATTCCTGCGGGCGGGTGTACTGGGGATATTCCAAAAGGTTTTGCGAAAAACTTTCGTCGATCAGCGACGAAGTATTAATCACCCCGTCCACGTAGCGGGAAACGCTATCGACAAGCACCATCGCAGGCAATTCGCCCCCCGTCAAAACGTAGTCACCTATCGACACTTCTTCGTCGATAAACAAGTCAATCACCCGTTGATCCACCCCTTCGTAGTGCCCGCAAAGGAGCAACAAACGGGGGCATTCTACAAGCTCAAAAACCTTTTGTTGACAAAGCGTTTTTCCTTTAGGCGACATATAGATACGGCGCGCTTCGTGGTTCGGGTCAACCGCTTCAATGGCGCTGCCGATGGGCTGGGGCATCATCACCATACCCGCGCCGCCGCCAAAGGGATAGTCGTCGCATTTCATATGCTTATCTTCCGTGTAATCACGAATATTCACGACATTGATTTCAATTTTCCCTGCCTTTTGCGCGCGCCCCAAGATACTCTCTTGCAAGGCGGAAAACATTTCCGGAAACAGGGTTAAAATATCAATTCTCATAAAAATCCTTTATTTTAAGTTAATTTTACTACGCAAAGTTTGCGTTTCGTAGCGGAACAGTAAGTACAAAATCCCACCACGCACAAGCAGCCAAATCCATTTCCCTACTTTACCAAAGAACGCAACAAGTTCCACAGGGAGAGACAGCGCCGCTGTGCCAAGCACCACCGCAACAAACGCAGAGAGCAAATACAACACCGCAATGATTAAAAAAATCATCCAAGTTTTTAAGCCCCGATGTCGCCAGCAACAAAACGCACCGCAAATCGCCAAAAAGCAGAGCGGCGTAAAGAGCAAGTCAACGACAGCATATAAAATATCCCAGCCGCCAACCAACGTATTGAACGCCCAGACCAAGTCCGCCAAAGTATCAAGGATTTCGCCAAAAATATTCCCAACAGGCGCGTAAGCGATCACAAGTGATACAATCCCCATCGCCCCTGCAATCAACGTTGCAACATACGACGCAATCCGCTTTGCCAAAATATGTTCTTCGGGCGACGCGGGAATACTGAGCGTCAAGTAAGCGTCTGCGGTAAAAAACTGCTTATTGTAATGGCGCACCCCCAAGATAATCGGGAAAATAGCGACAAACAGCACAAAGTAAACAAACAACACCGCCGCAACCGCCCAAAGCACAGTACGCGAGCCATCCCCATCACCGTAAATATCTTCCTTCGTGACAAATGAACCCATCAAGCACAAAGCAACAGCCAACGCAACCAAGATAGCAAAAACAATGAGCATCGGTTTCAAATAGGCTTTCAGTTCGTACTTCAACAACTTTTTCAGCACTCTTTTGCGTACCGTACGCAATTTCCCGTTCTTGTTGTAATCTTCATCGGGGAAAGGGCGCGTCTTGGTTTCCGCATCAAAGAAACCATCGTTTAATAGATCCATTTGAATACCTCCCTAAACAACCCATCGATCGACTGTCCGTGTTCTTCACGGATTTCATCCGCCTTACCGCTCAAAACGACCTTGCCCTGTTTCAAAAAAATCACGTAGTCGAAATATTGTTCAATCTCGGAAATCAAATGCGTGGAAAGTAAAATGGTCGAATCCGCCGAGCGATTAGACAAAATCGTATTCAAAACGTATTCTCTTGCCGCAGGATCGACGCCCGCAATCGGTTCATCGAATATGTATAATTTTGCATTCCGCGACAGGGTGAGAATGAGCGCCAACTTTTCCTTTGTGCCCTTAGAAAGCGTTTTCACCTTTTGGTCGTGCGTGATCCCCAAATCACGGAGCATTGTTTCCGCCTTACAACGGTCAAAGTCCGCAAAAAAGTCAGCGTGGTAATCGAGTTCTTCCCGCACAGTATAACCTTCGTTCAGGGAATAAAAGTCAGACAAATAGGACACCATCGCTTTCGTTTCTGTACCGATCGGCTTTTCCGCAATGCGGATTACACCTTCGGTGGGTTGGAGCAAGCCAGTCAACAATTTAATAAGCGTAGTCTTCCCGCTGCCATTTGGCCCAAGCAATCCTACAATCCCGCCGCCCGCAGGCAGCGTCAAATCCACGCTATCCAGAGCGCAAAATTTCCCGTAGCGTTTTGTCAAACCTTTACATTCAATCAAATTCGCCATAGTCCCCCCTTTTATTCGACCTTACAAAATTGCGTTTACAAACGTTTGGCTGTCGAACAATTCCAAATCTTCCATCTTTTCGCCTACGCCCGCGTAGAGTACGGGAAGGCCCAACTCTTCGGCGAGCGAGAAAACAAAACCACCTTTTGCCGTGCCGTCAAGTTTCGTCAAAACGATGCCGTCGAGTTCCACCGCTTCGTCAAACACACGGGCTTGGTTGACCGCATTTTGCCCCGTCGTCGCATCCAACACCAGCAGTTTCAAGAAATCCGCCTGCGGATACTCACGGGAAACCACGCGATCCATCTTTTTGAGTTCGTTCATCAGGTTTTCTTTGACGTGCAATCGCCCCGCCGTGTCGATAATGAGTACGTCCGTACCTTTCGCTTTCGCGGAAGACACAGCGTCGAACACGACCGCCGCAGGATCGCTGCCTTCTTCGTGGCGAACGATACGCACTTTTGCGCGATCCGCCCAGATGGATAGTTGTTCGCTTGCCGCCGCACGGAAAGTATCCGCCGCCGCAACCGTCACCGATTTGCCTTGACGAAGGTAATAATGTGCCAGTTTCCCCACCGTCGTCGTTTTCCCAACGCCGTTGACGCCGACCAGCATAATCACACAAGGGTAGGCAGGCTGTTCCACTTCGCTCTCTTCCAAAATGTCAATGAGCACTTGGCGGAGCAAAGCAACCGCATCTTCGCCGTCCTTCCATTTTTCTTCGATAGCGCGTTCTTTAACACGTTCCACCACTTCCATCGCGGTCGATACGGACACGTCCGATTCGATCAAGAGTTCTTCTAACTCTTCATAGAAAGCGTCGCCCAACTTATTTTTAGAAAAGAGTTGGCGAAGTTTCGCACCAAACCCTTCTTTCGTCTTTTTCAGCGCACCGAATAATTTATCAAAAATACCCATATTTTTCCTTTTGATTGTTGCTTACCCGACGCCAAAACAAATACGTCGGGCAAGCCGATTTATAAGATTATTCTACCGTACCAGCGCCCATTTTTTCAACTTCGGCAAGTTTTACCGAAATGATTTTCGAAACGCCCTTTTCCTGCATCGTCACACCAAAGAGCGTGTCCGCTTGGTTCATGGTCGGCTTTCTATGCGTGATTACGATAAACTGCGTATCGTCCGCAAACCGTTTCAAATAGGTTGCAAAACGATCCACGTTCGCATCGTCGAGCGCCGCTTCGATTTCGTCCAAGATACAGAAAGGCATGGGGTTGGATTTCAAAATTGCGAACAAAATCGCAATCGCCGTCAACGCACGTTCACCGCCCGAAAGCAAACTAATTTTCGAAAGTTTCTTACCAGGGGGGCAAGCGACGATTTCAACGCCCGCATTCAAAGGATCTTCGTCCAACGAATAGTCAAGTTGCAATTCCGCTTTACCGCCGCCGAACAACTGCTTGAACGTCAACTGGAAGTTTTGGTTGATACGTTCAAAGTTTTCATTGAACACGCGCAACATTTCCGCACGGATATCCTGCAAAATCTTATCCAAATCTTCCATAGCCTTCACAACGTCGTCGCGTTGGATCACCATTTCGTCGTAGCGTTCTTTTTCCGCCGCATATTCTTCCACAGCGTTGTGGTTGATTGCGCCCAAAGACGTAATTTTTCTCTTCAACGCGGCAATCGTATTGTTGGCTTCGGTCACCTTAAAGCCTTCCTTCTTATAAGGCAAGCACCCTTCGTAATCCAAGCCGTATTCTTCCATGATATGGTCGCGAAGTACTTCCAAACGGGAGCGCACAAGGCTGACCGCCATTTCGTTTTCGTGGCGCTTTTCGGTGAGTTTGGTAAGTTCGTCTTGCGCCGCCGCTTTCTTTTCTTCGAGCTCGACCACCTGCGCGTTGATAGTTTCCTTTTCCTTGTTGATGGTTTCCAAGCGTTCGACGATCGCCTGCACCGCCGCTTTTTCTTCTTCGGTGAGTTCTTTCGCCTGTGCTTCTTCTTCCATCAAGGAAAGCATTTCTTCCGCCGCAAGTTTTTCTTTGGAAGTATCGACAATGCGTTTCAAAAGATCTTCCTTTTCCGCATTTAAACGCGCCGCGTCGTCTTCGTACTTCTTCAAACTTTCGTTCAAGGACGCAAGTTCCACTTCAAGTTCGTGCAATTTCTTGCTCTTTTCATCCCGTTCTTGCTTGTAGGCTTCGCATTGATTTTTCTGCGAAGAGAGCAACTCTTCCGCGCTCAAACGCAACGCCTGCAATTCTTCTTCGCTTTGCGAAGAGTTCGCCGCCTGGCTTTCCAAAATGGAAAGTTTCCCGCGCAATTCTTCCAAAGTACCGCTGTAAATTTCGATATCCGCTTCCGCTTCGGCAAGCAACCGCGCAAGCGACGTTTCTCTTTGCGTCAAAGACGCAATTTCCGTGTTTGCATTTTGGTACTTCGCACGCAAATCTTCGATCTGTTCGTCGAATTCTTTCTTCGCCTGTTCTTGGCTACGCAAAGTCATCGTGATCTTTTCGATATAGCGTTCCTTTCTTGCAATATCGTCGCGGCAAGCCTGGATATTTCTTTCGTGCGACAAAACGGACGTGTTGCGTTTTTCTTGGCTACCGCCCGACATCGAACCGCTGGTGGCAATTTGGTTGCCGTCCAGGGTGACAATCTTGAATGCGTTGCCATACTTTCTGCCGATTACGGTTGCGCTTGCGATGTTGTCGCAAATGAGCGTACAGCCATGCAGGTTAAACACGACGTTATAATAATAACTGTCGAACTTCACCAAATCGGTTGCCAAGCCCACCACGCCGCGTTCTTCCAACGCGCGTTCGATTTCACGGGTATTGTTGCGGGGTTTCATACTTTCTACGGGGTAGAAAGTCGCCTTACCGCCGCCCGTTCTTTGCAGGTATTCGATCAAATATCTACCGTCGTCCATCTTGGGTACAACCAAGTTTTGCATCGCGCCGCCGAGTGCGGTTTCAATCGCGGATTCGTATTTTTGTTCGGTCTTGATAATGTCCGCAACCGAGCCGCAAATACGCTTGCCAACTTCGGGGTTCGTCTTTGCCACGAGCAGCAATCTGCGGACGGAATCACGATACCCTT
>JAZOLF010000043.1:0-2313 GCA_045652785.1 Candidatus Scatosoma sp.
AATCGTATACGAATCTTGCAAACTTGGGATCGGGATTACCCTTAATCATACCCTCTACTACTTCGTCGTTAAGACCAAGGTTAAGAATGGTATCCATCATACCGGGCATGGATGCACGAGCACCGGAACGAACGGATACAAGCAAGGGGTTTTCTTTATCACCGAACTTCTTACCGCAGGTCGCTTCCATCTTTTCGATGTATTCCATAATTTCTGCTTGAATGTCGGGGTTGATTTGCTTGCCGTCTTCATAATACTGGGTGCACGCTTCGGTAGAAATGGTAAAGCCTTGGGGAACGGGAAGACCGATACGGGTCATTTCAGCAAGGTTTGCACCTTTACCGCCAAGGATTTCACGCATTTTAGCGTTGCCTTCACTAAAGAGATAGCAATACTTTTTAGCCATAGTGATATTTCCTCCAAAATGATATTTTTCTATTTTTGCTCTATTAAATGGTTAGTCATTTTCTCTCTAACCTTATATATTTTAGTATAAAATACATAAAATGGCAAGCGGAAACAGTATCAATTTCAATTTTTTTCAAATTTTTTTCATATTCTTGCACCCTTTGTCCGCCAAAACCCACCCCTTCCCCGCTCATTTTCGCCTTTCCCCTTTCGTAGGGACGGGCGTCTTCGACCGCCCGTTCGCCCCCGACCGTTCACACGTCCCCTTCCGTCATCCAGAGCGTTAGCGATGAATCTGGCACTACCACCGACCCGCAAACAAAAAAAGCGGTACACAAGGCACCGCTTTCCGCTTTTTCTTTTTTTATTCAATTTCTGCTACCGTTTCTTTCTTTTCAACTACCTTGCTTGCAATTTGCACGCCAAGATTCAGCACCGCAAACACCACGGTAACAATCGCCGCGCCAAGCACAAGATTATATTCCACCAAGTCGGAACCTGCGCTGTTTGCCATATTCACCATAAGTTGGTTCATCGAATTTTGGCAAACGATACCGCTTACCATTTGCACCACCGCAAACACCAACAACAAAATGGAAAGGCACATTTTCCCTTTTACGTTTTCTTCGGTGGAGAAGATTCCTTTCAGCAGCAAGATTGCCGCGCAAGCAATCGTCGCAATCAACATAATTTGTTGCACAAGCGAGAATGCAAACGACGTCGAAATCAAACCAAGATTATTGTTATAGAAAGCCACACCTGCGCCTTCTGCGATTGTCACCAACATGATGTTGCTATACTGTTGCGCAAGCGCGTACTCTATCACCGATCCGCTTTCCGTCATTTTAAAGCCGACAAGACCGCTCTTATCCACAGCGATTACGATAATCGCAAACGCAGCCGCGCACGCCGTCAAAACAAACTTCGCGATCGTTTTACCGCTCTTCCATTCCTTGCCCTTGCGTACAAGGTTGCCCGCAGCGTAAATCGCCAAGAACACGATACATATAGCGATACCCGCTTTCGTTGCATCATCCATCAAAAGTATCGCTTTTACGGATTCCCCGCTCACGGACATTTCCATCATTATCGCATCTAACGCGTACATTGCGAACGCGCCGCCGATATATACAAGCGCCGCACGAACGCCCCACTTTGCGCCGTTATTCTCAACCCTGGTAGTGGCAAATTTCACAAAACCGATGATTGCAGGGATCGCACAACCGACCACGCCAAGCAAGGTAGCCGCCGACAAAACCGTACCCATAATGGCGTAGATCGTCAACCCAGCGGCTGGGATATCACTCTTAAATGCACCCGCTTGTTTGAAGTCTTTAAGTTCTTTATATACGTCCCCGAAGAAGTACCAAAGTTTCTTATCTTCGGCAGCCGCCATGCTACCTACGGTTTCACCCAGCGCACGCGCACTCAAATCATATCCGATCAAGAAGACAAAAATCAAAGCAAAGCATACGCAAGCCAAGCCAGCGCCAGAGCGAATCCAAGCGAAGATCGTTTTCCAAACAGGATTCTTCGGTTTTTCTTCCGTTTTCGCCGCGCTCGCTTTTACAGGAGCACTAACCGACTTTTTCACCTGCGCAGGCGTTCCGCAGTTGGAGCAAAACGCACCGTCAAAATATGTACCGCAACCCTTGCACGGCTCCTTCCCGTCCGCACGCGCGCCGCAATATATGCAGTAAGCATACTTTTCGTCGATCAATCCTTCACAGGAAGGACATACCTTTTTCCCGTCCAAACGCGCGCCGCATTCCCCGCAATATACCGCGTTTTCTTCAGGAATGGATGCACCGCATTTCAAACAATCCATAACCTTTCACCTACCATTCTTATTTGGGGATATGCTATCACCCCTTCCATTATAGCACAAGACGGAGGCCAAGCGGT
>JAZOLF010000044.1:0-4843 GCA_045652785.1 Candidatus Scatosoma sp.
TCAAAGGCTCTTTTTATCGTTCAGCCAACAATCTCTCATACGTTAACGGAACTTGAAAAATATTATAACGTACCTTTATTTGAAAGAATAAACCAACGATTGATTTTAACGGAAATCGGTGGGGAACTTTACAAAAAAGCAAAGGAAATTCTTGCTGATTTTGACGAGTTTGAGTCCCTTGCGGTTTCTCACGGGCGAAATCCACGCGTTAAAATAGGGGCATCTCTTACTTTAGGTCAAACGCTTATTCCTAAATTTTTAGAGATTATTGAAAAAGAAAAGTACGATATTTTACCGCAAGTTTTAATAAGACAATCTACTATAATTGAACGTGAGATAGAAGAAAGCAATCTTGATTTTGGCGTTATAAGTGGAAATTACACTTCTACACGTTTAGTAGGACACGCTATTTCACACGAAAAATTCGTTGCCGTATGTCATAAAGATTACGATATTCCTAATAGCCTTACCTTTGAAGAACTTACGTCTTATCCGTTGCTCATTAGAGAACACGGAAGTTCTTCACGTGATTTTTTAGAAAAACTTTTAAGCGACAAAAACATAAAGATATCGCCAATGATGGACTCGTCTAATAACCAAGCAATAGTAACTGCTATTTGCTCGAATTTAGGCGTAGGGTTTTTACCTGAAAACTACGTTGGCGAATATATTAAAAAGAACATTCTAAAAGAAATAAGAATTACGGACGTCGTTGCAAATCAAACCAACTATTTAATTATACACAAAAACAAAAAACTTAATCCTTTGCAACAACAAGCCTTTGACATTATTAAAAATCTTAATTAAACTATGTAGTTTTCCGCTATCCTAAATAAAAAGCCTACTGCACTTTGCAAAAAGCAAATGCAGTGGGCTATGCTTTTGTTATGGATTAACATCCCTATGCGACACGCACCCGTTTGGGTGCGTTTTATTTTTATGTTTTTCGTTAAAACGCGGCATTGACCGCCTTGATAACAATCGCGCGTTCTTCTTCGCTTACGGGAACGTGGAATTGCGTGAAATTATCCTGCGAAATATCCTTTCCCGTCAACGCCTTGTACCAAACGAGTGCAAGCAAATATCTGCCTGCCCCAAAGGATGCGTGGAAAGTATCTCTATGGATTTTATCAATCCCCATTTGGCTGGCGTTAAACATCGCTTGCCCAGCGGGAATAATCCCCGCCGCGCCAATGGCTTTCGCCGCTTTTTCGTACGAAGTACGAACGTCGTCAAACATCGCCTTTGCAGTAGGATAGCAAGCAATATACGCCAAGCGGTCGCTGTTGTCTTCGTACGCCCAAGTTTGGTGGATATAAATTTTCGCATTCGGGCAGTATTTTTTGACATATTCGGCAAGCGGTTCGATGTATCCCGAATAGGTTTCATACTTCGCGCTGTAATGGCTTGCCTGTTGCAGAGTAATCACGTCCCAATCGTCGCTCATAAGCCCCTGCTTAATGGTGGTAAGCATCCCCGTTATATCGCCGTTGTATTGAATTTGGTAGGTGGAATTATTTTCCAAGACGTTGTAATAATGGGTTTTAAGCGAGCATCCGCCGATATACAAATTGACCGCCTTAAAATCTTCCCCCAAGTTCTTTGCGACCTGGTGTAAATAGGTATGCGCATCTTCCGAAAAGCTGTTCCCGATAGACAAAATTTTCATTTTTAAAAAATCCCCTTATTATTTTGCCATTGCACCCTTATTGTACCCCATTCCCCCACCGTTGTCAATATGCTTTTCGAATATTTCTACACAACCAAAAAAAACGCACCGCTTTGGGTGCGTTTGTGTTTTGGAGCAGGCGACGAGAGTCGAACTCGCCGGGAACAGCTTGGGAAGCTGCCGCCATACCGCTAGGCGACGCCTGCACTTGGAAAAGTGTTATCATTATATTCCTTTTTTGGAAAAATGTCAACACTTTTTCCGTCGTTTTTATACTTTTTCCGATTTTTGGCACGCAGGGCACAGCCCGATAAACTCCACGCTGTACCCTTCTACGGTAAACCCTTCCCCTTCGGAAGAAACCACTTTGGGGAGTTTCCCGCTCCACGGCAACTCAACGTCCGCGACCTTACCGCACTCCCGACAATGGACGTGGTAATGGCGCATCGTGTTAAAATCATACCGCACGTCATTCCCCGCCATGCGCAATTCGAGCGCTTTCCCCCCGTCCGCAAACCCTGCGAGTACACGGAACACCGTCGCGCGTGAAATGGTCGGGCTGGTTTGTTGCAAAAGGCTATACACTTCGGTAGCCGTCGGGTGATCGAGCGCACACAAAGCGTCGTAAATAATCGTCTTCTGTTTCGTTTGGCGTTCTTGCATATTTTTCTCCTATAAATGATACTCAATCCTAATACAAGAACATTATAGCATACCATTTGTCATCCGTCAAGGGTTTTTGAGAAAAATTTTCCAGCCCACAAAAATCGTTTACATTTGTTTGGAGTTCACGATATACAATTCCTGTCCGTTCATCGCATCCACGTAAATAAAGTAAAGTTCCCCATCAAACGAACAGAAGAATTCATACGCCGTCCATTCTCTTCCCTTGTGCTCAAACAAAACGGTACGGGCGCTTTCCACGGTCAGCCGATCGCTCAGCCCGTCCCTTGCCTGTTGCATACTTACTTGTGTGTTCAGTTCACACCTGCCCCTATGATTTTTCAAATACTTGCTTGCATCAAACCCGCTTACAACCCCCCGTTCTTCGCAAACTTTCACAGTAATTTCATCTGGATAATAGGCACATCCGTCCGCATAATAGATAAAGGTAAAGTCCGCATTCGTCCCCCCTTCGCGCACGTTGACGGGGATCAAGTCTTCATATCCAAGCCTCGCCAAGAACTCCATTGCGGTGTTTTTCGCCGTTTCCACGTCGTAAATATGCTTGGAACATTCGGCATAGTAATCAAAGTAAATCAACTTCCCGTCGTCCTGCGATATTTGCGCAAACATTTCTACGCCGCTTTCCGTTTCCATTTGGAAATTATACGCTTTTAATCCTTTTCCGAGCGTTTCCCCTGCATATGCGGTACTTTTCACGCCGTAGTCGGCAAAGTACCGTTTGCAAAGTTCTTCTGCCTTTTGGGACGGAATTCCCGCGCGATCCTGCATTTTCCCAACGCTGGGAATGGGTTTAGGAATATCCGCCTTGCCGTTCTCGTCGGGGTTGCGCGGCGGCTTTTTGCGTGCAAAGAAGTGGTTTCCCGTCCTATTTTCCACCGCTTGCAAAGTCTTTTCAATGCGGTTTTCTTTCCCCTTCATCCACATCATCATGTCGTCGTCTTCCATCTTCGCGGCAAGTTCATCCATCATTCCGCGTGTTTCGTGCAAGACTTCGTAGAGATCTTCGATAATATCAAAGTCTTTTTCCGTCAAACTTTCTCCGCGCGCCAACCGCTCTAAAGAAAACTCACAATATCTGGAAATCCCGTTAAAAAAGCGCATCGTCTTTTCTGAAGACTGCGTATCCAAAGGCAGTTTTTCCAAATCCGTTTCCGCGATTCTTGTTTGCACCAAAATCCCCGTCAAAAGGTCGGCTTGCAGGGTGGGGCTTTGCGCAATACGCAACGCCGCCAAATCATCGTCCGCCTCTTCTACAACGTGCATAAACTCATACATGGTAGCCCTATACGACGACGCGGTAGCGGAATTTTGCTTATCCATACGGATCGCACCAACGGTGACAACTGCCGTCAGCGCCAACGAAACTGCGCCCAAAGAAACCACCGCAGCAATCCAGCCGCCAAGCCCGTCCCCGCGCTTTTTACGCCCGCCGTTCCCGCCTTCGTCGCCGTTATTGTTCCCGCCGCCCTTTTGGGATTTTTCGTCTTCTTTCTTTTTCGAGTGTTCTTCCGCGCGACGTTTCTTTTCCGCAAGCCGAGCGCGTGCTTCCGCTACTCTTCGTTCCGCCGCTATGCGTTCCTGCTCGGGCGTTTCCGCGCCGTTTCCCATACCTTCGACAGGCTCATTTTCCGTCCGAACAATCATCCCAGGCATCAAGCCGTTTTGCGCCCCGCCAAAAAGTGCTTCGGTATTTCCAAGCCCTGCACCTGCACCAACGTTCCCCCAGGCAGATAAAGCCGCAAGGTCTGCGGCAGGGATACTGTCGTTGATATTTTCTACCTTTTCCGCACCCGAAGACATATTCTTACCAAATTTCTTTTCGTCCATATCCTTCCCCCCTACTCTTAAATGGCAAATACGTGACGGCCTATTACCGTGATGGTTTCCCTGCTAAAAATCCAAGAACTGGTAGCCACCGCAGGGTTGTAATAATACAAAGCCCCGCCCGACGGATCCCAACCGTTCATTGCGTCGCGCGCCGCCTGCATCGCCGTTTCGTTGGGCGTCAAATTGATTTGTCCGTCGCTCACCGCCGTAAATGCGTGCTTTTGATATACCACCCCCGAAACGGTGTTCGGAAATTGCGGGCTGCGGATTCGGTTCATCACCACCGCACCGATGGCTACCTGCCCCGAATACGGTTCTCCCCGCCCTTCCGCATAAATCGTCTTCGCCAAAAGATAGACGTCTGATTGTGAAAAACCGTTCACCCCCGTCTGCGATGGCACGGAATTTTGCAACGCTTGATAGGCGTCGTTCATCCCAAGTGCTTTATACGTTTCCCCGCCTACCACCCCATCGGCAGTCAAGCCGTTTTTCCGCTGGAAGGCCTTTACTGCGGCGATGTCATCGCTATTGTACATGCCACCGGGGGTAATATTGTAATAGCCCAGTTCCACCAGGCGCGCCTGCAGATCACTGACGTCGCTGCCGGTGGAGCCCATCATCAGCACAGGATAACCCGCATTGTAATCCTGCGTGGAGGTC
>JAZOLF010000045.1:0-13629 GCA_045652785.1 Candidatus Scatosoma sp.
CGTATTTTTGTTTGGTCGCGTACGTTTGGGTACGCTCCCTGCACAAAACTTCGCCGCGCCTTGACTTGCTTGTATCTTGCTTTGTTTTTGGACTGGGGGTGCGGCGCAATTCATCGTTGCGCCGTATTTTTGTTTGGTCAAGTACGTGTATGTACGCTCCCTGCGCAAAAATCCAACGCGCCTTGACTTGCTTGTATCTTGCTTTGTTTTTGTGCGGGCGATTCGTGAATTGTACTCATGGCAGCGGGAAAATAAAAATATTTATATTTTTTTGAAAAAAGTGGCAGTTTGCTGTTTAGAGAAGAAAATCTCTGGTTAGATATAAAATGTAGGTGAAAACCACACACTAATTATATCAAATACATGATGCCGCGGTTTTGCGGCGAAAGGAGAAATAGTATGGCAGGAAAAGTAATTGGTATCGACCTTGGTACGACGAACTCGTGCGTGGCGGTTATGGAAGGCGGCGAACCCGTTGTTATTCCCAACGCGGAAGGTTCCAGAACGACCCCTTCGGTAGTTTCGTTCCAAAAGGACGGATCCCGTACCGTTGGGCAAATTGCAAAGCGTCAAGCGGTGGCAAACCCCGACAAAACGGTAATTTCCATCAAAAGACACATGGGTTCGAACTATAAAGTGGACATTGACGGCAAGGGCTACACTCCCCAAGAAATTTCCGCAATGACGTTGGCAAAATTGAAAGCGGATGCGGAAGCATATCTCGGTCAACCCGTAACGCAAGCGGTTATTACTTGCCCCGCGTACTTCTCGGATAGCCAAAGACAGGCTACCAAAGACGCTGGTAAAATTGCTGGCTTGGAAGTTTTGCGTATCATCAACGAACCTACGGCTGCGGCTTTGGCTTACGGTTTGGACAAGGATAAGGGCGGCAAGGTTATGATTTATGACCTTGGCGGTGGTACGTTCGATGTTTCCATTCTTGATATTTCCGACGGCGTTTTCGAAGTTAAGGCAACCAACGGGGATACGAAACTTGGCGGTGACGACTGGGATAACAAAATTATCGAATACTGCTTGGCAGAATTTAAAAAGGAAACGGGTATTGACCTTTCCGGCGATAAGATGGCAATGCAACGTTTGAAGGAAGCGGCTGAAAAGGCGAAGATTGAACTTTCGGGTATGTCTTCGACCGTGGTTTCCCTTCCGTTCATCACGTTTGCGGCTGGTAACGTGCCTCAAAATTTGGAAGTGACCATCACCAGAGATAAGTTTGAAATGATGACCGCTGACCTTTTGGCAAGAACTGTTGAACCCATGAAGGCGGCGATGCGCGATGCGAAACTTTCGTACAGCGATATTGACAAGGTAATCTTGGTCGGTGGTTCGACCCGTATGCCTGCGGTTGTTGCAAAGGTTCGCGAAGTGACGGGTAAAGAACCTTTCAAGGGTATCAACCCTGACGAATGCGTTGCGATCGGTGCGGCAATTCAAGGCGGCGTTTTGACGGGCGAAGTTAACGATGTACTCCTTTTGGACGTTACGCCTTTGTCTTTGGGTATCGAAACGTTGGGCGGTGTGTTCACGAAGATTATCGAAAGAAACACGACGTTGCCTACCAAGAAGAGCCAAGTGTTCTCGACGGCGGCTGATAATCAAACGGGTGTTAGCATCCACGTATTGCAAGGTGAACGCGAATTCTGTAAGGACAACAAAACGCACGGCAACTTCATGTTGACGGGTATTGCTCCCGCTCCCCGTGGTATTCCCCAAATTGAAGTTACTTTCGACATCGACGCAAACGGGATCGTACACGTGACCGCACAGGATAAGGGCACGGGTAAGACGACGGATATTACCATTACTTCGTCCACCAACCTTTCCGAAGAAGAAATTGAAAAAGCGGTGAAGGAAGCGGAACAATTCGCGGAAGAAGATAAGAAGCGTAAAGAAAAGGTTGAAAATAGAAATAAACTTGATAGCATGATTTTCTCTTGCGAACAAACCATGAGAGAAGCAGGCGATAAGTTGGATGAAAACGATAAGGCAACTTTGCAGGCGGCAATCGATGCGGCGAAGAAAGATCTTGACAGCGATGACGATGCGGTTGTGAAGGCGGCTTACGATACGTTGATGAACTCCGTACAACCTGTATTTGCGAAACTTTATCAACAAAACGCAGGTGCACAAGGCGGCCCTGATATGGGTGGCGCTGACGGCGGCGAATTCCATCAATAATTGTGTTCAATCCGTACCTGGGTGGCACAAACGATCAAAAATGTAGCGGGCTTGGCGGTTTTGCCAAGCCCGTATGGAGTATATTATGGCAGAGAAAAGGAACTATTACGAAGTTCTTGGCGTGGAACGCGGCGCAAGCGCGGATGAAATCAAATCGGCGTATAGAAAACTTGCGATGAAGTACCACCCTGACAGAAATCAGGGTAGCGAAGAAGCGGCGGAAAAGTTTAAGGAAATCAACGAAGCGAATGAAACGCTTTCCGATCCTGAAAAAAGAAAGCAATATGATTTTGAACTCGACCATCCTGGTATGGGTGGCGGCTTTGGCGGCGGTTTCGGCGGCTTTGAAGGCGGGTTCTCTGATATTTTCGAAGGGATCTTCGGCGGCGGTTTCGGTGGCTTTGGCGGCAGTAGAGCGCCCCGTCAATCGGTGGGCGCAAAAGTGCAGGTGGAAATGCCACTTAGTTTTATGGACGCTGCGAAAGGGTGCAGAAAGACTTTCCGTTATAAGAGAAACGTCACCTGTACTTCCTGTAATGGTACGGGCGCAAAGGGCGGGACGGAGTTTTCTACCTGCTCGAATTGTAGCGGTACGGGTACGGTGAAGACTGTGCGCAATACTGTATTTGGGCGTACCATTCAACAAGGGCCTTGTCCGAATTGTGCGGGAAAAGGCAAAATTATCAAGGAAAAATGCTCCGATTGCCGCGGCCGCGGGATTGCGGCGAAGGAAGAAGAATTGACGATCAACGTACCCGCTGGGGCGGATACGGGTAGTTATATGCGTTTCGAAGGGAAGGGGCACGCGGCGGAAGGCGGTGGAATCCCTGGTGATTTGATTGTGGCGTTCCGTGTGGAAGAACATAAATTGTTCACGCGTGATCAATTCGATTTGCACGTTGATTTGCCCATTTCTTTTTTGACGGCGACGATGGGCGGCAAGGTGAAAGTGCCTACTTTGGACGAAACGATTGAATACGCTATCCCCGAAGGTACGCAGAGCGGTGAAACGTTCCGCATTCGTGGCAAGGGGATTAAGACTTCGCGCGGGATCGGTAATTTGTACTTACACGTGGTTGTGGAAGTGCCGAAACTCTCTCGTGAGCAGAAAAAGCAACTGGAAAAGTTCTACGAAGAAGTGGGCTTGAAACAGCAGGAGCAAATGAAAAAATACGCGGATAGCATGGAAGCATTGTACGGCGAAAAACCGTACTAATCACGATAGAATACCCATCTTTGATGGGTATTTCGTTTAAAAAAGCGTAGGTGGTGCGTAATGCAGAAGATAAAAAATTATATTTTCGGGCTGGGATTACCCGTCTTATATTACGGCGCAATAACGGGTATTTTGACTGCGGCGCTTGTCACTTTGTATAAGTGGTTTGCGGTGCATATCGTTGAATGGTCGTCTATTGCCTACGAATACTTGCGGGGGCATTTGTGGCTGCTTGCGGCGGTTGTGCCTGCCTTGTTTGGTGTAGCGGTTTTGCTCACTTGGGTTTATAGGAAAAGACCGAATATGCGTGGCGGCGGTATTCCGACTTCGGTTGGCGTCTTGCGCGGATTGTTGACGTTCCGTTGGCTCGGTAATCTTATCGGGGTGCCCTTGTTGTCGCTGTGCAGTTTCTTGGTTGGTGTTCCTTTGGGGACGGAAGGTCCGTCTGTGCAGATGGGCGTTGCTGTTGGCGGTGGCGTGATTGCTCCCATGGGAAAAAGACAAAAAGGCTGGGGCAGGTATGCGATGACGGGTGGCGCATGCGTTGGCTTTGCGACCGCGACGGGTGCACCGATTTCGGGAATTTTGTTTGCCGTCGAAGAAGCGCATGAACGGGTTTCCCCCGTGCTGTTGCTCATTGCAACGGTGTCGGTTGTTTTCGGTCGTATCACGGCGGAGATCCTTTCCCCTTTACTTGGGGTTAGCCTTGCCTTGTTTGATATTCCGTCTATCGGCGAGTTCGGGCTGGCGGATTTGTGGTTACCGATACTCATTGGTGCGGCGTTTGGGCTTTTTTCTACTTTGTTCTTAAAGTACTACCGATATATTCGTACTTTCGTGCGGAAAACTTTGAAAAAGGTAGGGCGCGCGTATAAGATTTTTGCCGTGCTTGTTTTGACGCTTTTATTTGGCCTGTTGTCAACGTCTTTTATCTCCACGGGACATGATTTCACGGAAGGGCTGTTTGAAGTGCGCATGGTTTGGTGGCTGCTGTTGGCTGTCTTAGTTGTGCGTGCAACGCTGACTTTGTTTGCAAACGTGAGTGGCGTGACGGGTGGCATTTTCCTACCAACGCTTGCGATTGGCGTGGCGCTTGCGGCGCTGCTGGGTGAGTTGTTCGTCGATGGCTTTGGTTTGGGCGAAGAATATTACGTCTTTATTTTGGCGCTTGGGATAGTCGCTTGTATAGCGGGGATGATGAAAATGCCCATTACTGCTATCGTGTTTGCGGTGGAAGGGCTGTCCTGCTACAATAATATTTTGGCGGTGATTATTGTCGTAGCGGTTGCCTTCTTTATTACCGAATTGTTGGGCGTGCATTCCATCGGGGATAGCGTGTTGCATGCAAGAATGGAAGAAGACGTGGAAGGGAAGACCCGACACGTGCGCGAAAGTTTTGTCACGGTGCAAGCGGGATCGTTTGCGGTGGGGAAACAAATCCGCGATATTTTGTGGCCTGCAAATATGTTTGTTTTGTCGGTAGCGCATCCGTCGGACGTCGCGAAAGCGGACGGGCTCGGCGGGAAAGTTTTGCGCATCGGCGACGTGCTCCATATCCGATATTCGACCTATGACGAAGAGAGAACGGAAGATGAACTCTTTGATATTATCGGGCGGCAGGAAATGGAAGTGGAAGAGATTGAGAGAGTATAAACCGCGTACTTGCGGTTGAAAGTCGGGGCTTTTAGCCCCGATTTTTTCGTATTCAGGAAAGAAGTTGGTCGAAAGGCTTGAAAAAACACTTTTCCTGTGCTATAATAAGAATGATATTTTTGCCGAAAAGGGAGTAAAAAAAATATGAAATATATCGAATTGACGGTGCATACGACGACGGAAGCGAGTGAAATTCTCGCCGATATTATGTGGGGCTATACCGATTTTGGCGTGACGATTTGCGATCGCGCGGATATTATCGCTCTCCAACAAAACAAGGACACGATGTACTGGGATTATATGGACGATGACTTGACACAGGATACCCCTTCGGACGTGCTTGTGAAATGCTACGTCGAAGCGGATACGGCGGCGGAAACCATCCGCTCAATTATGGGGGATATTCGTGCGGCGCAGGAAAATTGTGGCGGCGCGTTGCCGTTCGGTACTCTGGAAGACACCAAGCGCGAAGTGGATGGGGATGACTGGATTGACGTGTGGAAAAAACACTTCCGTCCTATTCACCTGGGGCGTATTGTCGTTGTACCGGAATGGATTGACTATACCCCTGCGGATGGTGAGTTGATTGTTTTGCTCGATAGCAATATGGCGTTTGGTACGGGGGAGCATGAAACCACTTCGTCCGTTGTGGAATTGATGCAGGAATATATCACCGATGGATGTACCTGTATTGACGTTGGTTGCGGCAGCGGTATTTTGGGGATTTCCGCGATCAAGTTGGGCGCGGAAAAGGCGTACTTGACGGACATCGACGAAGTAGCGGTGGTGTCTGCGACGCACAATAGTAAACTCAACGGCACGGCGGATAAAACGGTGGTGGCACATAGCAACCTTTTGGATGATACCGAAATCCAAGGGGACGTGATGATGGCGAATATCACGGGTGAAATTTTGGTGATGCTGGCTCCGTCTATCCCGAAAAACTTGAAAAAAGAAGGGGTTTTGTTGCTGAGCGGGATTATTGAAAGCCGTTTGCAAATGGTAAAAGATGCCTATGCTGCGGTGGGGATGGAAGTTGTCAAAGAAAAGAGAAAGGGCGAATGGTTCGCCTTAGTTTTGAAGCATAGAAAGGATTAAGGGGCTACCATGTCTTCGTTGAAACGATTTTTTGTAGATAAAATAGAAAATACCGTCCTGCTTTGCGGGGAAGAGTTTGAACACGCGAAGAACGTGTTGCGGCTCGGCGTGGGCGACGAAGTATTGTTGCTCGATAACAGCGGGATGGAATATACCGCTGTGATTGCGGAAGTGAGCAAAAAGCAAATGCTCTTAAACGTGGTCGGCAAAGCGGTGGGCGATAAGGAAGCGGCGCAGGACGTAGCGCTCGTGTTTGGGTACTTGAAGAACGCCGATAAAAATGAGTTCATTGTCCAAAAGGCGGTGGAACTCGGCGTGAAGAAGATTGTTGCCTTTTCGTCGGAGTATTCGTCTGCCTATATGAACGCAAACAAGTTGGAACGCCTGAATAAGGTGAGCAAGGAAGCGGCGAAACAATGTATGCGCTCGATTGCGCCCGTTGTGGAATATCAAGACACGTTGGCGGGAGCATTATTCCTTGTGGATGGCTACGAAAATAAGTTGTTTGCCTGCGAGTTTGCAACCGAAAGTAAAGCGGATATTGCTACGCTTTGCGGCTCGACGGCGATTGTAATCGGGAGCGAAGGTGGCTTTTCTCGCGGTGAAGAATTGCTTGCTGCGGAGCAAGGTTTTTGCTCGGTCACCTTAGGGAAACGAATTTTGCGTGCGGAGACCGCGGCGGTTGCGTTGACTTCCGTTGTGATGTTTGCTCTGGGCGAATTAGGGGAAAACAAGGGGGCAGGTACGAAGTGAAAGCGGTTGTATTTACCCTGGGCTGTAAAGTAAACGACGTGGAGAGCGGATCGCTCATACGTGGTTTGGAAGAAATGGGTTATTCCGTTTCTCGATATTTGCAGGAAGGGGCGGATCTATATATCATCAATACCTGCGCTGTCACCGCGGAAGCGGAACGCAAGAGCCGACAAACGGTGGGCAAGGCGGTAAAAGCGGGCAAAGATGCGAAAATTATTGTGTTCGGTTGCGCGTCCGAAAAAAACGCGGAGCAGTTTTTTGAAAAGGACGGGAACGTATTTTACGTTTCGGGGGCGAAAGCCAAGAACCGAATTTTGGAACTTGTTCAGGAAGGACTGCCCGAAGAAAAAGGGGGCGTTTGCGTAGAACAAGGCGGGAAAGCGTACGAAGAAATGCTTGCTCCCGAATGTTTAAAAAGCCGTAGTTTTGTAAAAATCCAGGACGGATGCAATCGGATTTGCTCCTACTGTATCATTCCCTATTTGCGTGGGCGCAGCCGTTCGAGAAAACTCGCGTCTGTTGTGGAAGAAGTAATGTCGTCCACCGCCAAAGAAACGGTGCTGACGGGGATTGATATTTCCGATTATAAGGACGAAGACGGACATACGTTTACGGATTTGCTGTTGGCGCTCAAAGACGCGCCCACCCGCATCCGCTTGGGTTCGATTGAAGTGAGTTTAATCACCGACGACTTTTTGACGGCGGCAAAGCAGGTGAAGAATTTTGCACCGCAATTCCATTTGTCCTTGCAAAGCGGCTCGAATGCGGTTTTGAAGAGTATGAATCGCCATTATACCCGCGAAGAATATCTGGCGGCTTGCCAAAAAATCTATGCGGCGTTTCCGAATGCGTCGGTGACAACGGACATTATCGCAGGGTTTCCGACGGAAACGGAAGAAGACTTTTTGCAGTCTGTCTGCATGATTGAAGAAGTAGGATTTTTGCAAGTGCATGCTTTTCCTTACTCTCCGCGCGAAGGAACGAACGCGTATAAAAAGTATAAGGAATTGCCATTTGCGGTCAAAAAGAGCCGTGTGGATATCTTGATGAAAAAGGCGCAGGAAGTAAAAAATGCGTACTTGCTTTCCTTTGTCGGAAAAGAACTTTCTGTCGCGGCGGAATATTGCACAGACGGCGTTTGGGAAGGATATTCGGAAAACTATATTCGGGTGTACGTTGGGGATGTTAACGGGGTAGAACCTACCCAGGTACGCGTTGAAAAGTTGTATAAGGACGGCGTTTGGGCGTCGTACATTGAAAATAGATAAGGAGAACGCTATGGAAAACTGTATTTTTTGTAAAATTGTTGCTGGGGAAATTTCTTCCCCGAGATTGTATGAAGACAATCAAATGATTATCATTCGCGATATTCAGCCGAAAGCAAAATTGCACTATCTTTGCTTGCCGAAACAGCATTTTGCGCTCCTGTCCGAAATGGATGAAAAGCGTGCGGAGATTGTAAAACATATCTTCCAAACCATTCCCGCTTTGGAAGAAACGTTGGGCTTGCAGGGCGGCTATCGCGTGATTATCAACCAGGGCGCGGATGGCGGTCAAACGGTACATCACTTGCACGTCCACCTTTTGGGCGGTGAGCCACTCGGCGATTTTTAAGGTATAAAAGAATAGAGTGCGGTCAATACTCCTTTCCGTGAATGCGGAAGGGGGTTTTTTTATGCGTTTTTTTCGATGGGTGACTGCGCTCGGCTGTATATGTATCTGCCTTTTGACGGCGTGGGTTTGTCGGTTGCAAAATCCCTATGGGGATACTTCGGGCGGCGTTTTAACGGAACGGGAGTATTATCTGTATTCTCCGTCTTCGCAGGCGGCGGTGCGCACGGAAACGGCGTTTGGGGAGAGTGTTTATATACAGGGCGAGAAATCTACGTTCTTATTTCAAACGTTGGAAGACGCGGGCAGGTATGCGGTGAACTTGTTAAAGGCGCAGAGGGCGCAGGTGTATTTTGAAGAAGATATTGCGGGCGCGCGGTCTATTTACGCGTACTCCCAACGGCTGGGCGGGGGAGTGCGTGTCGGGGGCGTACTCGTCAATCTGCATATCGTAATTTCGGGGGAGTTCGTGCAGGTGGGAACGCCGATGATTTTTGGTGCATACTGATAAAAATAAAAAATTGTGTATAAATGCAAAAAAACGAGTCAATAACAAAACTACGAAAACAAAATATGGGGGTGTTTCCATGAAAGAACGCAAAAATAGAAACGAAAGACGGGATAAAAGTGAAGAACAGGCATTGAAAGAAAAACAGGCGTGGTTTGGGTTGGCGACTGCTTGCGCGGCTGTGGTGTTGGCGGTGATTATGATTATCGCACTCGCGGGCGGGGAAAAGCAACCCTCGGTGGATGTTGGCGGCGGGACAAGTTCTGATTCCGTGGATGTGCAATCGCCCGTGGAAGAAGATTTGGGGATGGTACTCCCTTTGGAAACGCTTGCGGTGACGAATGAGTTTGGGTTCTATTACAACCAAACGCTGGATTGCTATTATCACCACGAAGGTGTCGATTTTATTGCGGACGCTGGCGCAAACGTGTTGGCGGTGGATGACGGCGTTGTCGAAAGTATCTATTCTGGCGACGTCTTGAAGGGTACGGAAATTGTGATTGATCACGGCAACGGTTTAAAAACTTGCTATCGTTTTGTTGTGGCGCTTGAAAGTTTGTCTGTTGGCGACAAAGTATCGCGCGGGGATGTGATTGCGACGGTGGCATCGGCGACGGGTGACGAATATAAAGACGGTGCGCACCTGCATTTTGAGATTATCGAAAATGGCGAAACGGTCAATCCTGCCGTGCATTTATCCTTGCTTGAAAAATAATTCTCATAAAAGGTTGGAATACTCCCTGCAAAAGCAGGGGGTATTGCTTTTTGTGAGGCATAATGGGTGAAAAAAGTACATACAATACCCTGACACTACTTTTTGTGGAAGGGGTATGGTTTATGAAAAAAGCCGCGCTGTTCTTATTGCCGATTTTGCTTGCCGTCACTTGCCTTTTAGGCGGGTGTGGATGCTCAAAAAAAGAAAAAGACCGCACCATGTATGAGATTAACGCGGAGTATAAGCCGTCTGATTTGACAATCACGGGTACGGTGAAAGTTGATTTTTATAACGGCTATGAAACGGAGTTTACTTGTTTGCAGTTTTCACTCTATCCAAACGCATATCGACAGGGCGCGTTGTACTCGCCTGTGGGGTATGACGTGGGAATGGAAATCTATTACGCAGGGGAGAGTTTTGGGGAAATTGCCGTTTCGTCCGTGCTTGGCGCGTCGGGGTATGAAGTGGGTGGTACGGATAAAAACGTGTTGTACGTCTATTTGGAAAAGCCGCTCGCTCCCGAACAACGCGTGACGGTCGATATCGGGTTTTCTACTCGGCTGGCAAAGGTCAATCACCTATTAGGCGTATCAAAAAGCGCGGTGAACCTTGTAGGGGCGTTCCCTGTGCTGTGCGCATACGTGGATGGCGGTTTTGTGGAGTGCGTTCCCTCAGACGTAGGATTTGCTTATTTTTCAGAGTGTGCTGATTACACTATGCGCTTGACGCTCCCTAAGGAATACGGACTGTCGGTGACCGGCTCGGTGGTGGAAGAAAAGACGCTGGAAAGCAAAAAAAGATATACTGTGTCGGCATTGAAAGTACGGGAAATGGCTTTTTGTTTGGCGAAAAACTATACTTTTCAACAGGCAAAAACGGGGAAAACTACGGTGGAATATGCCTTCTACAAGGATAAAAATGCGCGAGAAATTCTCGCGCTTGCGACGAATGCAATCACCTATTTTTCGTCGGTGTTTGGGGAATATCCTTACGATACTTTCAAGTTGGCGCAAACGTCGCTCGTGGGGGCGCAAGCGGACGGTTCGGGGATTGGTATGCTGCCTGAAAAATGGACGGATGCGGAGTGTATAGACGGGGATGTTGCGGCGATGATTGTACGGACGATTGCCCAAGAATGGTGGTATTCGGCTGTGGGGGCAAACCGTATGGAATATCCGTGGCTGGTGGAAGGGCTTTCGGCGTATTCGGCGGCGTTGTTCTTTGAAAAATATGACGGCTACGGCGTCACGAAAACGTCGGAAATAAATGGTGCTAACACTCGATATAAAGCCTATAAGGACGCTTATCAGAAGGCGCTGGGATGGGTGGATACTCGAATGAATCGCCCGTTGTCAACCTTCTTGAACGCTTACGAATATCAAAGCGTGAGTGTGGATAAAGCAGTTGTGATGTTTGCGGAGTTGGAAAATGCAATCGGGCAAAAGAAATTGCTTGCGGGGTTGCGTAAATATTATAGTGAGAACATATACGGTTGCTCTGCGCCGTCGCATTTGGTTGGCGGATATGAGAAAATCGGCTTGTCTTTACAGGGCTTTTTTGACGGATATACGGAAGGAAAGGGTACTTTTTAAGAAAAAAAGTAGGATTTGGCGAAATTACAACGAAAAAGATGCTCTTTTCTATTATTTTTTTGAAAAAAGTACTTGCCAAAACCTATTTTGCGGAGTATAATAAAAAAGAACAGGTACGCAGGCCGTTCACGATAATACTTTGCTGCGGCATTCCGGTGGTAAACGCTGGGGTAAAAGGAGATGTTATGGACACCGTTCCCGATAGTCGAAGTTGCTATGCGAACAAACTCAATTATGCCGCTGTGTGGTATCGCTTTTAAGATTTAACGCAAGTTTTATCAACGTAAGTACGACGCACGGTGGTTTTTCCGTGCGTTTTTTTTGCGCCCATGGGGGTAGCAGAAACGCCGAACAATGATAACAAACATCCTAACAAAAGGCGGTACGAACTATGGTAAAATTCTACAAGACCGAAAACAACAAAATGGTCACCTTGAATGAGTTTGAATCTCGTTGCTGGGTGGAACTTGTCAATCCCACGGACGACGAAGTGGAAGACGTAGTGGCTTGCACGGGGATTCCCGAAGAGATGCTTAAAGCGGCACTCGACGAAGAAGAATCCGCCCGTGTGGAAGTCGATGAAGGAGCGACGATGTATATCGTGGACAGCCCGATGCTCGTGGATACCGAAGATGGCGACCAGTACACGACCATTCCTGTTGCAATCATTTATAACCCGAAATGTATCGTGACGGTTTCCTTGAATGGCGATCCCGTATTAACGGGCTTTCATTCAAATCGAACGAAGGTTTCTACGCTCAAACCCGTAGGGTTTGTGTTGAACTTCATGCTGGGGAATGTGAAACGCTTTTCGTCCTTGCTGAAACAAATCGATAAAAAGTCCTTGCGCTTGCAGGCGGAACTCCATAAGTCGATGCGTAATCAGGAACTCATTGAGTTGCTGGAATTGCAAAACTCTTTGGTTTACTTCTCGACGGCACTTTCGGCGAACTCGACGGTGCAGGGGAGATTGTCTCGCTTGGAGTCGGTTCAAAACAATGAAGAGTATCAGGATTTGCAGGAAGATATTTTGATTGAAAATAAGCAGGCTGTCGAAATGTGTTCGATCTATCGCGATATTTTAAAGACGACGATGGATGCGTTTAGTTCGGTTATCTCAAACAACGTGAATAACGTCGTAAAACGCTTGACGATTATTACAATCTTGGTTGCAATTCCTACTTTGATTGCTGGGCTTTTGGGGATGAACGTGAAACTTCCCTTCGGTATGGATTCCTTCGACGGGAGCCCGTGGGAATTCTGGATTGTCTTGGGAATTTGCTTGCTGCTCGTGGTTGTTTTCTCTGTGGTGCTTGTTAAATCAACCGATTCGGTGAAAATCCGCACGCCCAAACAAGTCAAGAAGAAAAGGAGAAGGGATTGATGCCTTTTTTGCAATATAAATGTACAAAATGCGGTAAGCACTTTGAAGAGTTGGTTGCCAAGCATACTGACGTCGTGCCTTGCCCTGCTTGTGGTGGCGAAACTGTGCGCGATTATACGGGTAAGGTCTATTCGGCGACGGGACAGACGAGTAAGAAATGCTCTGGGAATTGTAAAACTTGCGGCGGCTGCCGTTAAATAAAAAACATTAACAGGATATTTGAAAGAGTTGACACAAACGTCGGCTCTTTCTTTTTTTGATCTTAACGCGCGCGTGCGTACAATAAATATACGCGTGTGTCTATGTGGCGGGGAAAATGCACATTTTGCAAAAAATTAAAAAAAATAAAAAAATTTAAAAATGTTTCAAAAAACGCTTGACATTCTTTTTTCATAATGGTATTATGTTTAAGCTACGTCGCGAGGGAGTGGCGTAAAGCGCCTTTCTGTTGAAAGGAAAACGAAGATTAACAACTGCATAGCAAAAAATAGTTTTTTTCTTAAAAGGAAAAAGACGAGTACAAAGGCAAAATTTTCATATTTGAAAGTAAAGCTAATGGTTAATAAGCACAATACGGAAGGACGATTTTGTAAATAGCCCTTTTAACTGCTAGAACGATTAGCCGAGTAAAGAGAATAGAATTTTTTTGTAAAGACGAGTAGATGAAAGAGAGAAGATCAAGCTACAAAGGGCTTACGGAGAATGCCTTGGTACATGGCGCCGAAGAAGGACGTGACAAGCTGCGAAAAGCTACGGTTAGGAGCAAATATCCGTTGATCCGTAGATATCCGAATGAGGGAACTCAGCACGATTAATATTGTGTTATCGTTTACTGAATAGATAGGTATACGAGGGGAACCCGGGGAACTGAAACATCTAAGTACCCGGAGGAAAAGAAAACAA
>JAZOLF010000046.1:0-5278 GCA_045652785.1 Candidatus Scatosoma sp.
CGGTGGTGCCTTGGGGCGGAATCGAACCACCGACAGGCAGATTTTCAGTCTGCTGCTCTACCAACTGAGCTACCAAGGCATTTTGGCGACCCAAAACGGGCTCGAACCGTCGACCTCCAGCGTGACAGGCTGGCGCTCTAACCAACTGAGCTATTGGGCCATCGCCATTGCGTCCTAAACAACGCTTGTTAATAATACTCTATTTATCAATATTTGTCAAGCATTTTGCAGGGCTTTTTTATAAAAAATTGAATTTTTTTCAGGTTTTATTTTTTCACCCTTATCGCCGATATCTTTTAGCGAATGCTTCGACAATCCCCACCCCGAAAAAAAACATATATACATAGGGGCAAATATGCATTCATTGCATACCTGCCCCGCTGTTTTTTACTTTTTATACAATTTTGCAAGCCCGCCTTCCGACGTTTCACGGTAGCGTCCGTGTAAATCTTTGCCCGTTTCGTACATAGTTTCCACCACCAAATCGAAAGAGATTTTTCGGCTGCCGAACAAAAACTTTGCAATCTCCGCGGCGTTGAGTGCACGCATCGCAGCAACCGCATTTCGCTCAATACAGGGGATTTGAACAAGCCCCGCAATCGGGTCGCAGGTGAGCCCTAAATGGTGTTCCATTGCCACTTCCGCAGCATATTCTTGCTGATCCAGCGTCATACCGTAAAGTTCCGCAATCGCCGCTGCTGCCATCGAACAAGCGCTGCCGATTTCCGCTTGACATCCACATTCCGCGCCCGAAATAGAAGCATTTGTCTTAATCAAATTGCCCACTACGCCAGCCGCCGCTAAGGCATCGACGATTTGTTCGTCGGAATAGCCTTTTTGCTCCTGCAAATAAATCAACACCGCAGGGAGTACACCGCACGCCCCACAAGTAGGCGCCGTGACAATCGTGCCACCTGACGCATTTTGTTCGCTGACCGCAAACGCATATGCGCATACAAGGCGATCTTCCAGCGTATCCGCGCCTTCGTTTGGGATTTCCTTAAAATAGAGTACGTGCGCCCGCCTTTCGACGTCCAGGCCACCAGGCAAAGTGCCCGTCGCGCGCAATCCTTCCTGCGCCGCATTTTTCATCGCTGACCACACTTCTGCAAGGTAATCTTTTAGTGCAACGCCTTCGCATTCGTACGCGTAATCAGGCAAGCGTTTATTTTGCTTTTCCAAATACTCACGGATTTTGGTAAAACTTTCCAACGGATAAACGTCACCAGGCACAATTCGTTCACGACCTTCTACTTCGATTGCGCCACCGCCCACGCTATACACGCGCAAACTCGCCGTTTCTACGCCATTTTTGTACGCAAAAAAGTCCATCGTGTTCGGATGCTTAATATCCGTCGCATCGAAATCATTGACGATTTCTACACCTTTCAAAACGTCACGTATAATTTGCTGCGTGCCGTGTCCTTCGCCCGTCTTCGCAAGCGAACCATACAAAACGACCTTGAACGCATCCGCCGTAGGGTTTTCTTTTAAGAAAAGTTTGCTAGCATGTTCAGGCCCGATCGTATGCGACGAAGACGGCCCTTTCCCAATTCTAAACAATTCGCGTAATGATTGCATACCAAAAATCTCCTTTGCTAACAGTTATATTGTATCATATTTTATGAAAGAAAGCAAGATTTTACCTAAAAAAGATAAGAACGAATTTTAAAAAGCCCCCGACCTGAATCGGGAGCTTTTTCGTTTCATCGCATACCTGCCTATACATTTTTTGATTGTTAGGCAAAAACCAGAGATTATATAACGTCTTTAATTGCATCTTCTACGGGTTGATAGCGTTCGCTGTTCACTTGTTCAAGTAAGCATTCAAACGGATCAAGTTTGGAAGACAGCACCATCTTTGCAACCGAAGGGCTAAAACCGCTAACAAGTGCAACACCCATCTTGTTTTCACGCAAAGGAATCGTCATAGAAGAACTACAAATATTCCAGAACACCAAGCGCGGCAAATCGTAGCCATACTGCTTATAGCGTTCCGCAAAGACGGTAAACAAGCGTTGGAATTTTATATCATACGCAGGTCCGTAGGTAGAAGACTTCGCACAATTATCAAATTCCATATCGGAAAGAATCAGCACGTTCTTAGGCATATCCGCCTGTTTCATCTTGTTTTTGACCGCCGTAGCCAAAATCAAATTAAACACCGCTTCGATGTTCGTGCAGCCAATATCGCTGTTTGCTAATGCCTTGCCGATTTTATCATGCAGCGTTTTGCAGGTAGATAAGTTGACAAATTTCGGGGTTTCGCTAAATGTGATATAACGATCCTTTAAAGGCCCCGAACAACGTTCCGAAAAATAGATCGCCAGCGCATTTGCAACAGAAAGGCAGGTCACGTTTGTTTTCGGTATAGTTATAGTCATACTCCCCGAGCCATCGGCTACGCAAATGGTATTCCCGTCCCCCTGCACGTAATCGGGCAAGCCTTTCCAAAGCGCTTCCAATGCATCGTCAACGGGCCGCAAGGACACATCCCAACCCGAATATGCCGTATATTTATGCACAATATCATGCGGGAAAAGCACACCCGCGTTGAGTTTTTCTTCCCCTTGTGCAACCTTCTTCAAAAAGCCTTCACGGCGCTGTTGATCGTTGCGCAAAAAAGCGTCCGCATAGAGTAAGTTAGCACGCGAAGGCACAGCGGAATAATCAATTTTATCCCACGCCTTTTGGCTCATATCCACTTCAACGACCTTCAAGTGCGCGCGTAATTGCGCCAAGATCTGGCGATACTTCTTTTGCGTGATGCCAAATGCATGAATCAGCACCTTTGCATACCCTACCGAACGGGGGGAAGTGGCGTTGATCGAAGGCATCCACTTCGCGCAAAGGCTAACAGGCTTTCCTTGTTTAAGAGCATCCATGTCGTCGTCAAGTTGCTTACGAATCAACGCGCAAACCTTGTCCTTTAACGGAGTATCCAGCAAGCACAGCAAGTTATCCCAACGGGTATATTCCGCCACGAGCGGCAAAAGTTTTTCCGCAATCGCAGGTTCGCTTTTCGCCAAAAAGGCAATACAAACACGGAACAAGCGGCGTTCACCCATCCCGCCACGCACGTCCGCGGCAAAAAAGAGCCACTTGACGGCAAGCAGTTTATTTTCATAGAAAGCCTTTGCGAAACGTTTTGCAACGTCTTCTTCGGAAAGTTTTCTAAGCGAAGAAACCGCAAAGTTGAGATCCAACAGCGGCTTACAAGTCGTCGCGTAGCCGATTGCACCCTTTTCGGTGACGGATACGTTAAATTCTTCGGCTAACGTTTCTTCAATTCCATCTACAAATTGATCTTTCATACTCTTACCCCCTAACTCTTTTTTAGGCAAAGCCATTATTAAACAAGGCGCAGATGTTTTCTACAACTCCTAAATTGCTGTAAGCGCCTTTCAATGTCGTTAAAACGTGAGCAAAGTTGTGCCCTTGCGGGCACAACTCCGCCTGTGCGAACGGCAGGATTTGAACCTGCGACCACGAGCTTAGAAAGCGTAAGATTGCTGTTAAGGGCTTTGTCAAACCCTATTTTTCGCGCTCTGCCAACTGAGCTACGTTCGCATATACCGACACAAAACGTCGGCAGATTTTAAGAAAAAGATCGGGGCGGCAGGATCCGAAGCCGCGACCACGGGCTTATCAGCAACAAAATTGCAGTAAAGGGCTTTTTCAAACCCCCATATACGTGCTCTGCCAACTGAGCTACGCCCCGATATTGTATTTATAAACAAATTATATCACACGTCAAACAGAAAATCAATAGAAAATAAAAAAATCGGCTACGGAATTTCTCCGTAGCCGAATCTTTCATAAAACCAGATTAAACAAGTTCAATGATTGCGGTTTCAGCACCGTCACCACGACGTTCACCAAGAAGGTAAATTCTGGTGTAGCCGCCACCTTGACCAAGTTCTTCCTTTCTTGCCGCATACTTAGGTGCGATTTCGTTGAAGATCTTTGCCATCAAGGGATGGTTGATACCTGCCGTTCTTGCTTTGAAATCAGCCTTCTTTTCAGCGAAAGCCTTGATTTCAGGCAAGTCATAGGTCTTAGCCATGATAGCGCGACGAGCAGCAAGGCGTTTTGCGCCGTCCTTGAAGGACTTAACAACAACTTCCTTACCTTTCTTATCCGTTTTCGTTACTTCGAATTCGATAATATCATCATAAGTGTTTACCGCTTTGGTGATGAGTTTTTCAACGTAAGGTTTCAACTCTTTTGCCTTTGCAGCGGTCGTTTCAATTTTACCGTACCAAAGAAGTTGGGACGCCAAGCCTCTAAGCAATGCGTTTCTTTCTTTGGACGTTCTTCCCAATTTGCCGGGCATAATTTTAATCCTCCTGTTTATTTAATGAGAGACCATAAGATTCCAGTTTCTGGATGACTTCATCAAGCGACTTTCTGCCGAGGTTTCTCACCTTCAACATATCGTCTTCCGTCTTTTTGGTAAGGTCTTCTACCGTATGAATGTTTGCTCTCTTCAAGCAGTTGTAAGAACGAACGGAAAGGTCCATATCTTCAATCGCCATTTTGAGCACTTGTTGTTGTTTATCGTCTTCCGTCTTAACAAGGATGTCCATACCGCCGATGGTCTCGCTCAAATTAACGAACAGGCTGATATGTTCTTGCATAATCTTCGCCGCAAGGGAGATGATTTCTTTGCCCGAGAAGGTACCGTTGGTCCATACTTCGAGCATCAACTTATCATAATCTACGTTTTGACCTACGCGGGTAGGCGTCACTTCGTAGTGTACCTTTTGAACGGGCGAATACAAGGAATCCGTTGCAATATAATCAACGATGGGTTGTTTGTGTTCTTCTGCGCCAAGGTAGCCTCTACCTCTACCGATCGTGATTTCAGCGTCGAAACGAGCGCCTTCATCAATCGAACAAATGTATAAATCACCATTGACGATTTCGATTTCCGCATCTACGTTCAGGTCTTTACCCGTAAGCACAGCAGGGCCTTCCTTAACGATATGAAGCACTTTTTCATAATCCTTATCGGTCACTTTCGTTTTGATCGCAAGTGCTTTCAGGTTTTGAATGATTTCTGCAATATCTTCACGGATGCCTTCCTTTGCGGAAAATTCGTGTTTAACACTGCCGTCCAAGAATCTGATCCCTTCTACTGCAGCGCCAGGCAATGCAGCATACAGGATTCTTCTAAGGCAGTTCGCTATTGTAAGACCGGAACCTTTCTCTAAGGGCTCACATACTACCTTTGCATAAAAATCGTCATTTTCAAGCACTTCGAGCTTGGGCATAT
>JAZOLF010000047.1:0-6244 GCA_045652785.1 Candidatus Scatosoma sp.
CCGTGAATGCCATAATTGTATTCTCCTTATCTTTCTATGATTTTTTTGTGTTGAATAGAAAACTTATGCGTTTTCTTCGGTAGCAACTACTTCTTCAACTGCTGCTACTGCTTCGCCTTGGTTTGCTTCAATAACTGCGTTAGCAATTACGGAAGAGATCAATTTGATTGCGCGGATAGCGTCGTCGTTGCCAGGGATTACGTAGTCGATTTCATCGGGATCGCAGTTGGTATCGGTGATAGCAACGATCTTGATGCCAAGTTTCTTTGCTTCCTTGATTGCGATGTCTTCGTTGTGGGGGTCAACCACGAACATAACGCCAGGCATAGCCTTCATCTTCTTGATACCGCCAAGGTTTGCTTGCAACTTGCCCATTTCCTTTTTAAGGAGCATAACTTCCTTCTTAGGCAACAAGTCGAAATCGCCGTTTGCTTCCATCGCTTCAAGTTTTTCAAGACGTTCTACGCGGCTTCTCATCGTTTTGAAGTTGGTAAGGCAACCGCCAAGCCAACGGGAGTTCACGTAGTACATACCGCAACGTTCTGCTTCTTCTTTAACTGCTTCTTGCGCTTGTTTCTTCGTACCAACGAAAAGAACAGACTTACCAGCCTTAACGCTTTCAACAACGAACTTGTACGCTTCTTCGATCAAGTTAGCGGTAAGTTGCAAGTCGATGATGTGAATGTCGTTTCTTGCCGCGAAGATGTACTTCTTCATTTTGGGGTTCCATCTTCTGGTCTGGTGACCGAAGTGTACGCCTGCTTCCAAGAGCTGCTTCATAGTGATAACTGCCATAATTCATACCTCCGTTTTTCCTCCTCGGTCTGTGATGGTTCGTACACGACGTCCGCATGAAAAAGAATTTACGGACACGGATTACGCACAGATTGCGAGTGTGAATTTCAGCCTTATTATTTTAACACAAAGGCACGCCAAAATCAACCGATTTCACGTGCCTTTTTCTTGTTTTTTCTAATTTTTTGTAAAAAATTATACGTTTACCTTTTTACGCATCGAGTTTCGCCGCGTCTTCCGCATTTTCATACTGTTCGTATTGCGCGCAGAATTCCGCAAATACTTCATCCAAAAGGGATTCGTCTTCGATTTCGAACAGTTGTGCATCGTCCCCTTCGCCAACCAAGTGGAAGATTACGATTTCATCTTCCTGTTCTTCGTCTTCGGGTTCAGCGAACTGGAAACAGCAATACTTTTCGCCCTTATATTCGATGGTTGCAATATGCGCAAACTTTTCTACGTTGCCTTCGCTGTCTTCTAATTCCAAAATGTTGAGTTCTTCGTATTCTTCCATGTTTTCCATTGTAATATCTCTCCTTGCCGATTTTATATTCCAAGCCAGCGCTTGCATACGCCGCTTTTCTTCCGCTTCTGCCCGACGCCGCTTGTTTTCCCGCTCCAAATAACTGTCGAGAATATACGACGCCGCAATGCTATCAATGCTCTTTTTTCTATCGTCCCGCTTGATACCGCCTTGAATTTGCACTTCCCGTGCCTGCATCGTGGTAAACCGTTCGTCTTCTAACACAATGGGCAAGTCCGTCTTCTCCCGCAAGGCATCCACAAACTCCTGCGTTTTCACCGTTTGGATGCTCTCCGAGCCGTCAAAGTTGACGGGCATCCCGCAAACGATTACCCCCACGCCGCGATCTTTTGCAATTTTAGCAACCGCATCCACGTCTGTCCAAAAAGAACGAGTGCGATGGTAGGTTTCGCAGGGCATTGCGTACTGCCCAAAGGGGTCGGAAATCGCCACGCCGATTCTCTTGCTGCCGATATCAAAGGCAATCACTCTCTTTTCCATACCGATATTGTACCACAATTTTGCCTTTTAGACAACCGTTTTTACAAATTTTTCCTACGAAAGTTTTGGATATTTTCTTCGCCCTGCGGCGCATACTGTCTTTTGAAGGCAACCCTTCAAAGGAGACAATATGGAAAAGTTGGTTTTAGGTATGTTAATCGGCGCAGTAGGCGGCGCAGTTGCCGTCACGAACAGTTATAGAATGCGCTCCATCATCAAAAAGGGGCAGGACGAAGTGTTGACGATGGTCAACGACGCTATGGACGAAAAGTTGGCGGCTATGAAACAGGAAAACAAGGCACAGCCCAAAGCACAGTCCACCGCAAAATAATCAACAAAAAGCGCTGAAAACCGCCCATTTGGGCGGTTTTTCTTTACGAGAGTGTTCCCTTAATAGTTTGTAATTCCGCGCGTAAAACCGCGTTTTCCCTTTGTAGCCTTGCATTCTCTTCCTTTAACGTCTTCGTCAAGCGGTCGTATAGATCATTGATCTCTTTTTCTAAACGCTTTTGCAAAATTTCACGGGTGTCTGCACCGCGAATATCCCCTGCAAGACCAACGTTCGTTAAAGACATGCCCCCTTGTTTCCTGATTTTCGGCAATTCTTTCCCGAACAATTCACGCTCCAACGCGGCAATCTTTTCAGGGTGCTTTTTTAAGGTGTTACGGTACTTATTTTGCAGGCGCAAAGTCAACTTATCGTCCCCACCCGACAGCGCAAAAATCGCCTTGCGAACGGATACCCCCTTTGCCTTTTCCAACAAAATACTGCGGATCGCTTGATCGCATTCTTCTTCGGTGAACGCACGGATCTTGCCTACCGTCAGTTGCTTTCCACTCAAAAGTTTTACCACCCGTTCATCGTCGCTTTCATTCTTCATTAAAGCGTAATAATAGTTTCTCACACTCCCGCGAGCCCTACCCTGCCTGCGGCCAAACTCTTCGAAGAGCGCCGTCAGCGTTTGCCCATTCTTTTTGCCATCTTCAATAAACTCTATCAATTCTTTCGCTTCATCTTCGGTATAGCCGTTGATTTTTTGCATACTTTCCACTCCTTTGCTTACTTGGTTTCCCGTCGGTTAAGCAAATTATTTACGCATTTTTGAAAAACTATACATACCTAACCGAAAAATATCATAAAATAGCGTATGCGAGTATATTTTTTATCTTCCGCGCCCGCCGCTTTATACGTGGGCGGCGCATATTTCGGACAGGTGTCCGATTTTGAACGCTTTGCCGAACTCTCCTTGCAGGACAATTTACCCATCCGCTTGGACGTGGCAGGAATGCTCCCTTTGCACTTTTTTCTAAACGAGCAGTTGCCGATCACACCGCCCGATGGGGTGGACGTTTACCGTTTCGACGGCGGAATTGCGCTGTACGCACATGGCTATATCCACACCGATCATACCCTATCCGTTATCGCACAGGAAAAGCGGGGGAATCTTTTGGCAACCGTGTGCAAACAAGGGGGAATTTTTTTATGCATCAACACCCCTGAAAGGCTCTTCAATGCGCCCCTGCCCCCGTCCTTTTTAAATTCCGAACTCTTTTTTATCGGGGAGCATATCCTAATCAAAAGCAAAACGCAAGTTTGCATTTTTCACAAAGACGGGCGGTTGCTGTTGCAGGAAAATTATTTGAATGCCGTGTGGTCGGACAACGAATTGCAACTCGTTATCCCCCTTTCCGACCTATACAAACGCACCGCCGAATGCACCTATTCGATATGCGGCGACAGGGTAGAGCGCACCGCCTACCGCTTAAAGCAAGCCGAATATGTGTCTCCCGACGGATTGCTCGCCTATGCCTTTTTTGAGAGCGTTCGCATCGGCGCGGATTTTACCTGCTTTTTATGCGAAGAATTGCAAAAAAATCTCGTAACTATCACCGATTTTTTAGGGGAGTTTCTTTCCGTTTTACCTACTGCAAACCCTACCGTTTGCCTACTTGTATATAAAAAAGCGGAGCGCCTTTTCGACGTCCGCAAGTTTTCTATTGTGGTTGAAGACGGAAAAATCACCGACATCAACGGATAAAAAAGAGCCTGCTTACTTGCAGGCTCTTTGTCTATTTTAGTATTTCTTTACCGTCACGCTCTTGATTACGATGGGTTCAGCGGGTACATCGTACTTCACGGTCAACCCCGCATCTTCGATGAACGGATCGCCTTCGCCATAGTGAACTTCCACTTCTTGCGTGAATTCAGGCGCATTTTCTTCTTCGTCGGAATAGTGTTTGTTGATGTATGCGTTAATCGCATCCTTCAATTCCGTCAATTCGCTCACGCTATCTTCGTCCAACGTCGCGAAAGTTACGTGATAACTATCCACACCTGTACCAGACAAGTTAATCGCAAAGATAGACGTTGCGCTGTTCATTTCGTAGGTCTTGACGCGCGTACCCTTACCGTCAACGCGGTTTACGTACACTTGCATTTCGCTTGCATTATCACCCTTGCCTTCATAGAACATGGAAAGCGAACCGAACGACTGCGACAAGAAGTCACCTTTTTCCATCTTCATACCATTTTGCGAGAATTCGCCATACAAGGTATAGGTGGGGATGTCCTTCCCGCTATCCAACCAAACGCTCACGAAATCTTTGTTGTCAAAACCCGAAACGATCGAGAAATAATCTTTGTAAACCAAACCGCCATCCACTTCGGATGCTTCGTTATAACTATACGCACCCGTGTACCACTTGGACGCCGAGTAATCATGCACGCAAAGCCCGTTATAGTAGCCATTTTCAGCAAGCGCCAAGAAATGCTTTACCGTGTTGGGAGAGATTTTTCTATACAGTTTATATTCCAAAGTATAGGTTTGCCCGTTGAATGCAATTTGCATTTCTACTTCGGGATGGTTGGTTGTACAACCAGCAAACGCGAATGCGCCGCCCAAAACCGTTGCAGCGGAAATCGCTGCGCATACAATTTTTTTCATCATCTTTTTCATTGTGGTTTCTCCAAAAAAGGATTTCTTTTCTACCTATCTATTGTACTCCATTTACCCATTTTCGTCAAGTGCTTTTCACATTTTTTTACCAAAATATCGAAATTTCACCTATCTTTTTTCATGCGATTTTCCGCATTTTTCGGCAAAGAAACACAAAAAGTGGCAGACAGGTATGCGTTGAACGCATTTTTCCGCCTTTTAGACCCACGCCTACCTTTGACGGCAAACACGCATCAAATAAACACATTTCCCAACCATTTTCACAAAACCCACGCCTGCCCACAACAAATACACCCACCCAAAAAATAAAAAAGACAGGTGTCAAACACCTGTCTTTCTTGAATGTCAGCGATAAACTTACTTAAGTTCAGCGGTAGCGCCGTTTTCCTTAAGTTTAGCAACCAACGCTTCAGCATCAGCCTTAGGAGCGTTTTCTTTGATAACGCCCATGGATTCAACTGCCTTCTTAGCGTCAGCAAGGCCAAGGCCGGTAGCTTCACGTACAACCTTGATGATAGCGATCTTGTTGGGACCGATGTCCTTCAATACAACGTCGAATTCGGTCTTTTCTTCAACAGCGGGAGCCGCTTCAGCAGCAGCGCCAGCACCAGCAGCAACGGGAGCAGCAGCGCTTACGCCGAATTCTGCTTCGAGTGCTTTAACAAGTTCGTTGAGTTCAAGAACAGACATAGATTTTACTTCTTCAATAAGTTTCTGGATATCCATAGTAATTTTTCCTCCGATTTTTAATAATGATTTTCTTTAATGGATAATTAGTTTGCTGCTTCTTTTGCTTTCGCAATAACGTCCAAAACGTAAACGAATTTGGAAATAGAAGATTGCAAGCAGCCGAGCATCTTCGCGATGAGTACTTCCTTGGAAGGAATAGCCGAGAGTTCTTTAACCGCAGCCTTGTCCATGTACTTGTTTTCAAGGAACGCACACTTAGGAACGATCTTTTCAACGAGTGCAGGGTTTGCTTTCGTAGCCTTTGCAAAAATGGACGCACCGCTGGTTTCATCTGCGCAGAATACAACTGCCGTAGGGCCGTTCAAATCTGCATCAAATTCCGTATAACCAAGTTCATTGAACGCCTTTCTAACAAGAGTGTTCTTATAAACTTTGTATTCGCAGTTTGCCTTTTTGAATTCGTTACGAAGAGCGGTTACTTCCAAAACCGTAAGTTTGTTGTAATCAGCAAATACAACAGACTTGCTTGCTTGGATTTTCGCCTTAATTTCTTCCACTATTTGCTTTTTTGCTTCAACATTCGCCGACATAATTTTACCTCCTTTAAGCGACGCCACCAGCGACGCCCGACATAAAAAAACTCCTTACACCGCAATCGGCATAAGGACACACTACTTTTCTAAAAAGTTTTCCTTCTACCTCGGCAAGCGGTTTCCCATTATCCTACGGACTTGCTTTCTACGGTGTTGTCATCATTGACTATACAATTATACCATCT
>JAZOLF010000048.1:0-4380 GCA_045652785.1 Candidatus Scatosoma sp.
AAACGAGGAGTCAAAATGAACGAAAAAATCAAAGTATTGGTTGTTGACGATCAAAGTATTTTGGCGGAAGGAATCAAAAGCGTTTTGGAAACGGATCCTACCTTGGAAGTCGTTGGTTTGGCGGCGGACGGAATGGAAGCGTTGAAGCGCGTGGGGGAAGATCTTCCCGACGTCGTATTGATGGATATTCGAATGGCGATTATGAACGGGGTCGTTGCTACGCAACGCATTAAAACGGAGTTCCCCGATGCAAAGGTGCTTATTTTGACGACCTTTGACGACAGCGATTATATATTGAACGCGATTAACAACGGAGCAAGCGGGTATTTGTTGAAAGACATCGGATCGGCGGCGTTGATTGATGCCGTGAAGAACGCATACGAAGGGGATACTATTTTGCCTGCGAAAATCGCAAAGCAAATCGCCAACGCCGCAAAAACGGTGGCGGCGGATCGTGAGTTTAAAATCAAACGCGCGTTCGGGCTCTCCGACCGTGAAGTGGAAATCGCGCTCATGATCTACGAAGGGTTCACAAATCGACAAATTTCCGCCGCGCTTAAATTGACGGAAGGTACGACGCGGAATTATATCTCTACGATCTATGAAAAAACAGGCTGCGAAAACCGTCAAGCGACCATCGCAGCGATCCGCAATATCTTATGAAGATGGTTTTGTTTGATTTGGACGGCACGCTGCTGGATACTTTGGATGATTTGCACGCCGCTGTCAATGCAACGCTTTTGAAGTGGGGATTGCGCGCGTGTACGCGTGCGCAAGTGCGCGACTATATAGGAAATGGGATTGCGAAGTTGATGGAACGCGCCGTTGGCGGGGCGTTGCCACCGTCCGATTTGCCTGCCGTAGTTTCCGATTTTAAGGGCTATTACGGTGCCCATTGTCAGGATAAAACCGCACCTTACGATGGCGTGATGCACGTACTTGCTGCTTTAAAAGGTCGCGGTGTGAAAGTCGGCGTGGTTTCAAATAAGGCGGATTTTGCCGTGAAACAGTTGTGCGAAGGGTACTTTGCAGGGCTGGTCGATGTCGCCATCGGGGAAAACGAAGAAGGCGGCGTGAAGAAAAAACCTGCACCTGATACCATTTTTGCCGCACTCAAAACTTTGGGCGGCAGGCTGGAAGACGCCGTGTACGTAGGCGATTCGGAAGTGGATATTCAAACGGCGGCGAATGCGGGAATCCCCTGTATGTCTGTGTGTTGGGGGATGAAAGATAGGGCGTTTTTGGTGGAAAACGGTGCGAAAATTCTGGTAGAAAACCCCGTAGATTTGTTAAAATTTCTATAAAAAAAGAAGAAAAAAACGGCGAAAAACGCCGTTTTTTTTGTTGTTGAAAAGTGAAGAGTGAAAAGTGAAGAGTGAAAAGTGAAGAGTGAAAAGTGAAGAGTGAAAAGTGAAGAGTGAAAAGTGAAGAGTGTAGAAGTAAAAAAGACGGCGGATGCCGTCTTTTTTTTATTCGTCCGTGGGTTTGTGCAAGATAAGCAAATCCAGCAAAATACAAATTGCCGCCGTACCCAAAAGCAGGAACAGGAGCCGCCCCAACGAGTCAGTATTCGGTGTGGCGTTGCCAACGACGGTGGTTTCCGTCGGCTTGGGCTCACCGTCGAAAAGGGTCGCGTAAGATTTGGGGATAAAGCCCGTTTGCTCGTTTCCGTTTTCGTCTGTGAAACGGATTTTGTAATAACTGTAATCCAAATCGTTGACTTCGCCAACCAACGTGATGGCTTGGTTCTTCGTCAAACCTGTCACCGTCAAAAGGCTGGTCAAATACGGATACTTATACAGCGAAAGCGCGTTGGTTAAATAGCCCGTTTTTTCTTCGTCTGCGGTGTATTCTTTCAGGTATTCGCTTGCGTCCTTTTCCGTGACGAAATAACGGGTTTTTGTTAAGAAATTGCTGTATTTGTGCGTCGTTTTGTTGAAGATTGCAAGCACAGAATATTCCCCAACTTCGCAAAGGTACAGCGCTGTTTTCTTCTCCGTTTCTCTGCCGTGCGAAAGGTAGGGGAAGTATGCGTTTTCCACACCTTGCAAGGCGCCTAACTGTTCTAAATCAAAGGCGATTAAGAAAGCGTTTTCGGCGGTTTCTACTACTTTGAAATCGGATGTGCCTGCGGAGAAAATCGTTTCTTGCACTTTTTCGGTGGGAACAGTTTTTACCGTAGGTAATTCAAGACGCGCCGTCTTGATAACGAAGTTGCCGTTATACAGCACGTATGCCGCGTTTTCAAGTACGTTGAAGGCAAAGGCTTGTACGGGCGTGCTATCCGTTTGGCCGTAAACCATTTGTGCCGCAAGGGAAATTTCTGTGGCGGTTGACGTGTATTCGCCCGTCGCGCTGTCGTGCGCGTAGCGGTGGATAACGCCTTGCTTTAAAACGTAGATGTTTTCGTTTAAGTCAATGTGTATTTGTTCGGGGTTGGCGGGCAGTATCGAAAGGATTTCCGTGCCGAACGCATCGGGGACAAACAGGTCGCCTTCACGGAGTTTGTGTACGTCGTTGCCTGCGACAATATAAAAGTTGCCATAGACGTCCGAAGTGAATAATCTCGGGGTGATTTGGTTGTTCTTTTGGATGCCGTATTGCAGTTGCCAAGCGTACTCCGCGGTGGGTTGCTCGCCTTCCGTGGGGGCGGGCAGGTACTCGATGGAGTAGTAAACGTTTTGCGCCGTTGCCAAATAGAAAGTGTCGTGTACCGCCGTCAAGCCGATCAAGTTGCCCTGGAAACCTTTGAAGGTTTGCGTTGTCGGGTTCGTTTCGTCCGTTAGGTCGATGAGCCACGCTGTACCGTCGTTTGCAGCCAAGATGTGGTTGCCGATTGCCGTTACCATCGTTGCCGCCGAAGGCGTTTCTACCGTGCGGTAGGTCTTTTTTGCCGTGTCGTAGATGGAGATGCGCTGGTTGCCGCCGTCCGCGGTGTAGAGAGTTTCACCGATTAAGGTTGCCGTGGTTGCACCGCTCAAACGGTGAGTTGCGGTGGAGTCTGCGGAGATTTCAAAATCGGTAAACCCAACGCCGACTTCGTATTGACGAATGGATTGTTCGCGTACCGCATAGACGTATTCTTCGTGAATGGAGAGCGTTTTGTAGCCGCCTTCGCTTGCGTGAATGGGGGTGATCGCGGATGCGATGCCTGTCAGCGTGATGCGGTTATATACGTAAAAATTGTTCTTGTCGTTGGAGATGAATACTTCGTCGCCGTTGACCGCGATCGAAGATACTGCGTCCGAAAAGGCGCATACGTCGCGCGGCGTTGCCCCTTCTTCAAGGTCTATTTTTTTCAAGAAGTAGCCGCTGCTGTCCGTGTAGTACAGCGTTTCATCGTAGTAGGCGATGGCAGGACCTTTGGTCAGATTACTGACGATCGGTTGCGCCGTTGATGCATTCGGGGCGGAAAGGGAAGTGCGCGAAAGGTGGGCGCTGGCTTCGGAACTTACCGCAAAATATAAATCGTCACCGCTGATAACGAATGCGTTGCAAAAGAAGGTCGGGAAATCCGATTTTGTTTCGATAGGCGCGTCCGTAGAGAGCAAGGACGAACTCTCGATCGCGTACATATGTGCGTTGCCGTCGATAAAGTATAAATCCCCAGCGTCAGAAAATTCTAAGTTCGCAACCGAATTTAGGTCAGGCGTGGTATTCGCGTTGTGTACGTAGGTGCGGTACACGTTTTGATAGGGGTTGTAAACGTAGATCACATTGCCGTCCGCAATCGCTGTAAAATCGTCACAAACCGCGACGTCGGTCGGGGACGTTAAGGGCAAATATTGTTCGTAGGTTGTGGGCGTGATGAGCGTATCTTGGGTTTGTGCTGCTTTGGCGGGGATTGTTTGGAACTCCGCTTTTGCGTTTTTCGTAAGTACGCCAAAATGGGGCGATGCTAACGCGCCGCCCAACACGGTTGCCGCAAGCGCGGAAACAACCCCGATTTTGATGATTTTTTTCTTTGCTTTCGTATCCATGCTATTATTATAGCATGCAAAATGGAAAATTGCAAGGGGTAAACGGGGCTGTTTTGCTCCATTTTCAGGGATTTTTTTCTAAAAGCACGGTTTTGGAGCAGAAAGGCTTAGACAGGAGAGTAAGGACATATTCTTTGGAAAAGGGGATTTTTAGGGATTTTTGTTAAATAAATGTGGCAGTATGCTGTCAGGTTTAAAATCAAAAAGAAAAATCGGGCGAACAAATGTTCGGATTTTGAAAACGATTGTGGCAGGGGAAAGTGGACTTTGTAGCGCGTCAATGTATAATCACGGTGTCGTCGGTTGAGTCGGACGGTTTGGAAAGAAACGGGCTGTCGGGGACGCCAGCCCCTATAAAAGGCGCGGATGATAGGAAACGGGCGATTCGTGTATCGCCCCT
>JAZOLF010000049.1:0-14612 GCA_045652785.1 Candidatus Scatosoma sp.
CGTTTGGCAAGACCTTGAAAAATCGACGAAAATCGGTCGTGAAGTTGCGCAGGTCCGCGCAAAAATCAACGCTTACGAAGCGGGTGAAACTGCCCTTTCGGACGCGGCGGACGTCGTGGACTTGATTGAAGAAACGGAAGACGAAAGTTTGATTGCTGAACTCGATCAAATGCTCTCCACCGCCGAAAAAGACATCGAAGAAATGCGTATCCGCGCCATTTTGAAAGGGCCCTACGACAGCCACAATGCAATGCTCGCTTTGCACGCCGGCGCAGGCGGTACGGAAGCGTGCGACTGGTGTCAAATGCTGTATAGAATGTACACCCGCTATTGTGAAAAAATGGGTTTTAAGGTCTTTGAACTCGACCGCGAAGCGGGCGACGGCGCAGGTCTTAAAAGCGTTGCTTTCCGTGTAGAAGGGGAAAATGCGTACGGCTATTTGAAAGCGGAAATGGGGGTACACCGTTTGGTGCGTATCTCTCCTTTCGACGCAAATAAACGCCGTCAAACGTCCTTCTCTTCCTTGGAAGTTATGCCCGAAGTTGAAGACGACAACGAAGTAGAAATCAACGACGACGATATCCGTATCGACATTTACCACTCGGGCGGCGCAGGCGGTCAAAACGTCAACAAAGTTGCATCCGCTGTGCGTATCACCCACTTCCCTACGGGGATCGTGGTACAATGCCAAAACGAACGCTCGCAGCTCCAAAACAAGGCAATGTGCTTTAACATGCTCCGCTCGAAGTTGTTGGAACTCAAAATCAAGCAACGCCAAGAAGAAGCGCAAGCGATGAAAGGCGACGTGAAAAAAATCGAATGGGGCGCGCAAATCCGCTCCTACGTCTTCTGCCCTTACACCCTGGCAAAAGACCATAGAACGGGCTACGAAAAAGGCGACATTCAAGCGGTAATGGACGGCGAAATTCACGGCTTTATCATCGACTACTTGAAGAAATTTTAATAAAAACAAGGGGGCAGGTATGGATTTACCGCCCTTTTGCTACACTTTTTACGAAACGTTATGTACAATCCTACCTTTGATTTAAACAAAAAAGATCCCATCATTTTGGGGATTGAATCGTCTTGCGACGAAACGGCAGCGGCGGTCATTCGCGGCAGGGAAATCCTGTCCGACGAAATCGCGTCTTCCGCGTCCACGCAAGCGCTGTTCGGGGGCGTAGTACCCGAAATCGCGTCCCGCGCGCACACCGATGCCGTTGCGGATGTCGTTTCGCGCGCCATCGAAAAGGCAGGGATTACGTACGACCAAATCGACGCGGTTGCCGTCACCTACGGCGCAGGACTGCTTGGCGCGTTGCTCGTTGGCGTTTCCTTCGCCAAAGCATTTGCTTATGCCTTGAATAAACCGCTGATCGCCGTCAACCACATTCGCGGCCATATCGCTGCGGCGTATCTTGTGGATAAGGCGTTAAAGCCCCCGTTCGTCACTCTGCTCGCAAGCGGCGGCCACACCGCCATTTTGCACGCAAAGTCGGAATCGGAATTTACCATTCTGGGTGCAACGCTGGACGATGCGGCAGGCGAAGCCTTTGATAAGGTTGCCCGCGTTTTGGGGCTCAAATACCCTGGCGGCCCGAACGTTCAACGGTGTGCAATGGACGGAAAACCGTGTATTCCTATGCCCAAAATGTTGAAGGGCGGCGGGGAATACAATTTCTCGTATAGCGGCTTAAAAACGGCGGTAATTAACTACTGCAACACGAAAAATCAAAAAGGCGAAGAATATTCCAAAGCGGACGTGGCGTGCTCCTTTCAATGCGCCGCCATTGACGTACTTGTGGACAAAGCGATTGCGGCTGCCAAAGAAACAGGTGTTGATACCATCACCGTCGGCGGCGGCGTCGCGGCGAACGATTACCTGCGCTTGACTTTGGTTGCGGCCTGCCAAAAAGCAGGTTTGAAAGTGGTCTTGCCCGAAAAACGGTACTGCACGGACAACGCGGCGATGATTGCGTCCGAAGGTTTGGTACAATACCGCTTGGGCAATTTTGCAAAGATGGATTTGAACGCAAAAGCGTCCATTCCCCTTTCCGCTACTTGGAAAACGGGGGGCAAAGTATGAGCCACCTTCTTCTGCACGCCGCCCACGAAACGCACTCCTTGTGGGAATTTTTGTGGGACAACACCGTCCATGCTTTTGAAGACACTCTTCCCCTTTTGCCGTGGTTGCTCTTAATTTACGTCGTTTTGCAACTACTGGAAAACAAGGCAGGCTTTGCTACTTCAGGCAAACTCGGCGGGCTTTTAGGACCCGTGATCGGCTCGGCTACGGGGCTCATTCCACAATGCGGATTTTCCGTTTTGGCGGCAAAACTCTACGAACAAAAATATATCACGGTCGGCACGCTGTTTGCCATTTTCCTGGCAACGAGTGACGAAGCGTTTATCTTGATGCTCTCTTCGGGGAACGCCAACGCGGCGATTTCTCTGCTCAGCATTATCGCTATAAAAATCATTGTCGGTGTCAGCGTCGGCTACGCGGCAGACGGGCTGTTAAAGGCGATAGGACGGGGGCAGGTACGCCTTGAAGCCCGTTCTATTGATGCTGTGACGGGCGCAAGAGAGCCCGAAACGGTGCACGAAATTTTTATGGTGCGCTACTTTGAAGATATGGGAGTGGAAGAAGGTTGCTCCTGCGGAAGACCGCACGACGACAGCCGTCCGTTCATGAACTACGTGGTCGGGCCCGTTTTACACGCGCTCAAAATTGCCGCCCTGATGTTTGCTTTTAACTTTATTTTGGGGGCGATTATCCACTTTATCGGAGAAGACAATTTCACGGCGTTTATGAGCCGTAATATTTTGCTCCAACCCCTGCTTGTGTCCTTGGTTGGGCTCATCCCAAACTGTGCGTCGTCGGTGTTTATTACCACGGCTTTTTTGGATGGCACAATCGCTTTCGGAAGTTGCGTTGCAGGGCTTTGCGCCAACGCAGGTTTGGGGTTTGTTGTCCTACTCAAAAACACCCGAAAATGGAAAAGGAACTTGGCGTTTATCGGCATCATCTATGCCGTTTCCACGCTTGTCGGAATGCTTTGCAACCTGCTTTTTGCGGGAATTTTATAAAAATGCGTTTGGAAAAACGCGTTTTTTGTTTATAAACAAAATAGAAGAAAACTTGGGGGTAAACTCAAATGAAAGAAGTTATTATTCTCGGCGCACAAGCCGACGGCTTAAAAATCGCTTTGAACGGCGACATTGACGTAGGCAACGCGGATGATTTTTTCGCCGTGGTGGAAAGCGCTTATGCTGAAAACAAAGGTACGATTGTATTCGATTGCAGCGAACTCGCCTTTATCGACAGCACCACTCTTGGCGTGTTCGTAAAGATCGCCAAACTCGCGGAAAAGGACGGCAACCGTGTGCGCTTAGAAGGTTTGCAGGCGCGCATCAAAAAATTGTTTACGATCTGCGCGTTAGGCAGCCGTATGGAGATTGTGTAATATGAATGTATTTTCGATAAAAATGCCCTTGAATGGAGAATATATGACGACGGCACGGCTTGCTGTTGGCGGGCTTTGCTCGGTTGCAGGTTTCGACGTGGACAGCGCCGAAGATTATAAGGTATGCGTGACGGAAGCGTTGCTCATTTTACAGCGCAACGGTTTTTCGCACGCGAATTTGACTTTCACCGTCGGGGACACGCTTGCTTGCCGCTTGGTCGGTGAAGGCGCAGGCGAACCCATCGCGGACGATATGGACGGAATCTCTTACGCCCTGCTCGACGCCCTGCTTGGCAAAGTAGATTACACCAAAGACAAAAACGGTAAGGTGCTTACGATCGCATTTGAAGGATAAGACGGCATGCAAGAAAACGTAAATGAACTTTTTACAAAATATAGGGAAACGGGGGACGTTGCCATTCGCAACAAGATCGCCGAAAAGTACCTATACATAGCCGAAATTCTCGCCAAGAAGTTCGTTGGTCGCGGCGTTCCGTATGAAGATTTGGTGCAGGAAGCAACCATGTATCTGCTGGAAGCCATCGACGGGTTTGACGAAACGCGCGGCTTGCAGTTTTCCACGTTCGCAACCCCCACCATCACGGGGAAGTTGAAAAATTACTTCCGCGACCATGCACGGCTGATGAAAGTGCCCCGCAAGTTGAGTGAACTCAATTTAGAAATTCGTCGTTTCTCCGAAAAATACCTGTCGGAAAACGGTGTGATGCCCAGCATACGCATCATCGCAACGGCGCTCAACACCCCCGAAGAAGAAGTGATCACAGCGCTGGAAATCGGAACGACTGTGTCCATTGATTCGCAAATCGGCGGCGACGAAGACGGCAGAACGCTGGGGGATTTGATCCCCGCGCAAGACAACGGTTTTGAAGCGCTGGAACTTCGTGAAACGTTGGCGGCGGCGATGGCAGATTTGCCCGAATTTGAACGCAAAATTATCCAACTTCGGTTTATAGACGAACTCTCGCAAACGGAAACGGCGGCGCGGCTGAATATCTCGCAAATGACCGTATCCCGCGCGGAGCGCAAGATTTTGGCGAAACTCAAAGAACGCCTTTCAAACCTGGCGTAAAACAAAAATAAGAACAAAGGAGAAGAAGACAATGTGGTTTGAAGTGAAATCCACGGGCGATTTACGTACTGCGACACAAACGCTGTGCAAGCACTTGGAAGACAACCTTGTGCCCCACGAAAAAGTGTTTGATTGCCGTTTGGTCGTCAACGAACTGGTCGGCAACGTCCTGCGCCATTCGGACGGCTACGCCACAATGAACAGCGTAGTTGCGGACGGCTGCGTAGAAATTTACGTGCGTTCCAACCAAGCAACCAACGCCTTCTTCCCGCCCGAAAACAGCGTTTGCTCTTCCCCGAATGCGGAAGGCGGCCGCGGATTATATTTGGTGGACAGCGTGAGCGTATCCCGCAGCGTTTCCCCCGACGGAGAAATTAAAGTAGTAATCAAGTACTAAAAAAGAGCCTTCTAATAAGAAGGCTCTTTTCTTTTTTCGCATCCGCCGCACCAACCAACACAACCAAAACACCACCGCAGAGCACCCCTTTTCCCTGCGCCAAAAATCCATTTGTGGAAATTTGATGACACCTGTTGCAATTTTTGTTAAGGTGTGATACACTGGTATCACAAAAACAAAAGAAGGACTTTGTTTATGAAACACGTCAAAAAAACGTTATGCGCATTATTATCCGTTCTTGCTCTTACAACGACGGCAGCGGGTTGCGCATTCGAAGGCGACTTTTCCACCCCGATTACAAGCACGCCTACGGGCAATAGCACGCCTGCGGACAGCACGGACAGTACAGGCGGTAGCACGCCCGACGACAGCACGGGCGGCTCGGATAACACCGAAACCACCCACACATTCACTACTTTCACTCCCAGCGACAAGCAACTCTTTTTGACCTACGTTGGCGAAGTGATCCCGTTCCTGCCCAACGATGAATACTACATCGAAGGCTGGGACATTGAAAACCCTGACGATTATTCCTACGGGCTTTGTTTCTACACCTACGGCAACACTCCCGCGGAGTTCGACGCCTACCGCGCCCTGTATAGCGGCTATACCCTGGTAGATACATACGTAGATAGTTATGGAGACACCTGCTACACCTACGAAAATGCGAACGTCCAAGTAGATATGTGCATCTACTACTACGAAGACGAAACAGGTAGCGGCTATTGCGTAGAAATATATGCCTGTGCGCGCGAAGATGCACCATCCGACGAGCCCGACCAACCCGATACGCCCGATGAGCCCGATACCCCTGCACAATCGGTTGCTTTGGCAACCTTCACGCTTGGCGCAAACGGTTCGGCTAAGCATGAAGACGGCACGGAAGGGAATTCAAAATCCTTCTCCGCCAGCGGCTACACCCTGAACGTTACAAACGGCACAAAGACCTACTTTGGCGCAACCGACGCGAAGGGCAACTCCTGTATCAAAGTGGGTACAGGCAAGGCGACAGGCTCTTTCAAGTTCACCGTACCTTCCGACGTCAACTCGGTGGAAATCTCCATCGCGAAATACAAGTCCAACGCAAGCGCGGTAAAAATCAACAACGTGCAATACACCTTGACGAAAAATTCAAACGACGGTCAATACGAAGTGATTTTGGTGGATACGTCTTCGAATAAGACAGTTTCTCTTTCGACGGTATCGGGCAACTCCCGCGCGATGATTAACACCATCGTATTTATGAGCGGCACGGGCGGCAGCCAAAGCGGCGGTCAAGGCGGCTCGGACAACAGCGGCAACAGCGGTGGCTCGGACGACAGCGGCAACAGCGGCAGCTCGTCGAATGCAAACCTACTCGAAAACGACGGCAAGGGCTTGCCTACGGGTACAAACGGCGTATATAACGTAGATTTCACAAAGGCGACCTACGTCAAAGACGTACACGATCAGGGCTACTATTTGAACGGCTGCCCCACGACAGGCAACGTCAAAGTGCTGGTAATCCCCGTGGAATTCTCCGATGTAACGGCATCTTCCAAAGGCTATACGATTTCGACCATCGAAAAGGCGTTCAACGGCAGCACGGGCGCGACCGATTATTACTCGGTAGCGGAGTATTACCGTCTGTCGAGTTACGGCAAACTCAACCTGACCTTTGACGTAATGGATAGTTGGTTTAAGCCCGCAAACAAGAGTTCCTATTATTTGAACGCCAAAATCGACTACTACGGCGACCAAATTGAAGGCGGCGACCAAATCATCATCAACGAGTTCTTAAATAAGTACAACTCCACGATAGACTTTTCGCAATATGACAGCGACAACAACGGCACAATCGACGCCGTAGTGCTCATCAACACGCTGACCATCAACGACGATGTGACAATGCAATGGGCATATCGCTACTGGAACTTATACACCGACAGCAACGATGAATATTACGAATACGACGGCGTTTACGCCAACGACTACTTGTGGGCATCGTATGCATTCTTGTTTGAAGACGAAAACGGAGATTTCAACGATAAATCGGCTTGCAACACCTACACGTTCATCCACGAATTTGGTCACGTCTTAGGCGCAGACGACTATTACGACACCAGTTATTCGGGCAATTCTGCACCGACGGACGGCCACGATATTATGGATAGCGAACTCGGCGACCACAACCCTTACACGAAGTTCAATTACGGCTGGATCGCTTCTTCCCGTTTGGTGACGGCAAGCAACAGCGTCACGCTTACTTTGAATGCGTTTGACAATTCTTCAAGCGGCACGGACACCATTATTATTGCCAACAACTGGGATTCTACGCTTGGCGCATATCAGGAATATTTCGTGCTTATCTACTACAAGAACGCGGGCTTGGACAGCGACGGCGGGTATTTTAGCGAAGAAGGCATCGTTGTTTACCTCGTCAACGCCACGCTGGACGGGGATACGGAATACGGCGAAACCTACTACGACGTGTATAACAACAACACCGATGCATCCGATCCCGACGGCTACGGCACGGAAAACAACCTTTTAGAACTTGTGCAAAACGGGCGTGATTACGTCTTCGGCGTTGGCGACAGCCTTTCCGCAAATACCAAGATCGACAGCGGCGAAAAAATCGCCTACACCTTCACGGTGACTGCGCTCACCAGCAGCACCGCCACCATCACCTTCACGAAAAACGCATAAGGAGAGCATCTACATGGCAACGGAAACCACCGAAAAGAAAACGGCTAAAAAGCCGACCGCAAAAAAACCTACGGCAACTTCCACCACGAAAAAATCCACAACGCGGAAAGCACCTACTAAAAAACCGACGACAGTTGAGACGGTTTCGCAACCGCAACCCGACGCAGCGGCATTACACGCGGAACGGATTGCTATGCTCAAAGAAACGGCGATTCCGAAAGCGCCCACAGACGCACCTACGCCACCGAGCTTTGGCGGCTCGAAAGCCATTTTCCCCATCTGTGCTTTTTCGCTTTTGCTGGCGCTGTCAATCCTTTGTCTTCTTTCCATTCTCGCCACTTGGCCGACGCTGGAATCCCTGTTCCACGGCGAACTTCTCGAAACCGCTCCCGAATGGGCCGCTCCCGCGATGGCATTTTCTATTCCCGTGCGTATTGTCCTTGCAATTTTCCTAATGATTTGGGCTTGGAAAATTCCCAAAAAGTTCCGTCAGATCTTAAAGTCGGCAAAGAATGCTAAAACCGCATGGAAAAAAGCGATGGCTGGGGATACGGACGAGCAGGTACGCCTTGCCTTTCAATACCGCAACAACCCGAAGACCTATGCGTATTCCGCATACTTTGCTACAACCGCCGCATCTACGGGCCATTGCCGCGGGCTGTTTGCGCTCGGCTGTTTGCTTGTGGACGGAAAAGCCCTGCCCAAGGATGAAAAACGGGCGATGGAGTTGTTTGAACTCTCCGCGGAAAGCAATCACGGCGGCGCCATTTATAATTTGGGTATCTACGCCATGAAAAACGGCGACGAAGTTCTCGCCTACGAATACTGGAAAAAAGCCGCCGAGCTTCGCAACCCTTACGCGGCATTCAACATGGGGATTTTCCATTATCAAAAGATTAAGGGGATTAAAATCAGCGATTGCACCGCCGCGCAAAAAGAGCACAATTATGAGATGTTCCGCTATTTCCGAATCGCCGCAAAGCAGGGGCTCGGCGCAGCGGAGCGAAACTTGGGGTTTTTATATGGCCGCAATTTTTATATAGAAAATACCTTTGAATATATTGCCGATTTTTGGACAAAGCGCTCAAACAAGACCTTGTCTGAAAAGTCCACCAGCGTAAACTATTACGGAAAGCCTTTTACAACCTACCAACTCCGTCAATGGAACATTACCAAAGAAGAAGATATCTTCCCGAAAGTCGTAAGCCGCGTTAAGATGGATCGCAGCGTATTCAACACCTATTATATCGACGCTTTCCGCGGTGGTATCGGCGGCGATTACACCTATCATCATTCGGTTGAATTATCTCGCTGGAAGGCGAAGGCGGAATGGAAACCCTACCAAAAATGGAGCCGTCGAGAAAGCGCAAAAATCAAACTTCAACTTTTCGGTTCCGCAACCATTTATATTCCCGATACCGAAACAAACGTCCAAGCCTATGTAAAAGATATTTTGTCTTCATATACATATCATATACGAAAAGTTTATACAAACGCGTTGCTGCAAGATTCGTCGGTTAAAAACTGTCCTTCTTTGCTTGAATGCGCCGACAATGTGTTTATGATTATTGACCTGGATATTTCGGAATTGAAAATTGAACAAGCCGTCCGCACAAAATACGTTCCTACTGTCCGCTCGGCCAACGGGCGTCCCGCACCGTCGAATGGTAACTCGGGCAAAACCTCAGGCGGCTCAAAAGACAGCGGCCCTTGCAACGATTACCAGTACACGGACGTGGATATTTCTTACTCGACTTCTGGCTCTTATACCGATTCGCTGTACGGCACGGAAAACGTCACCGTTAGCGGCTCCGCCACCTTCTATTACGAAAACAGCCAAGGCGACCGCACTTCGCGCACAGCGTCTTTCTCCTTCTCCTGTTCCAAGGCTTATGTGGACAGCGAAGTTGAAAAATACGTCAACTATAACTTAGGACACTACAAAACCTATTAACAACAAAACAAAAAACGGAGTTTTTACAAACTCCGTTTTTTCTATTCAATTCGTACATGGGTGGGGGTTTACCGTCTTCTTCGGCCAAACAGCGCCAACACCCAAACAAGGAATCGCAAGAAGTACAACAGCGAAGTTGCCATCCCTGCAACGTAGGTAAGGGCCGCCGCATCGAGCACTTTGTCTGCGCCCTGCAACTCTTCTTCCGTCAAAATTCCTTCGTCGCGCAACATCTTTTTCGCACGTCTGGACGCGTTATATTCCACAGGCAAGGTGACCAACTGGAACACGAATGCCGAGCCGTACAACGCCACGCCCACCATCGCCAAAGTAAATCCAAGCGTGGATTCCCCTTCGACGTACAAGAACAAATCCAACAGCAACCCGATCAAAACCAAAGGCAGCGCCAAGCGAGAGCCAAAGTTCACCACAGGCACAAGTGCCGTGCGAATTTTATAGGGCAAGTAGCCCTTTTTCTTTTGCATTACGTGCCCTACTTCGTGTGCCGCAACCGCCACCGCGCCAACCGATGGGCTGCCGTAGGTGCTGTCCGAAAGGTTGACAATCTTCTTTGTCGGGTGGTAATGGTCGGTCAGCGCGCCGCCTACTCTTCCCACCGAAATATCGGTAGCGCCGCCCGCGCGGAGTAATCGCTTCGCCGTATCGTAGCCCGTCATATTGCTTTTGCACGATCGACTGTTATACGCCTGAAAGGTCGTTGTCACTTTGCGGCTTGCATACGCCGAAAACAAAGCGCACACAAACAACGCGATAATAAAATAGATATATTCCTGTAAAGTCATACCTGCCCCCTTATAATTTGGTTATTTCCCGCTTTTGTATGCTACGAAGGGAACGCCCCGCAAACGATTATAAATCGAGCGAGAAAGGATAGAGTTCTGATTTAGATACCCCGCGGTCCTTCGCCGCTTTCTTCAAAGCGTCCTTTTTAGGCAACCCCGCCGCCATATAATGGCGGATATGTTCCGCTTCGGAAAGTGCATTCAAGGGGTTTTCCCCTTCTTTTGCGCCTTCTATAAGCAGGACGTACTCCCCACGCTTTTCCCCATCCAAGCCTTTGGAAAGCATAAAAGAAACGCTCTCTTCGTGGATTTTCGTAATTTCCCGCACAGCCACCGCTTGACGCTCGCCGAATACTTCATACATCGCCGCCACGTCCTTATCAACGTCCTGCGGTGCAGAATGGAAAGCAAGGGTCATCGTCAAATCCTTATATTGTTCAAGCACCTTTACTTTTTCCCCTTTCTTATCGGGCAAGAACCCGATAAAGGCGAACTTATCGGCAGGGAGAGCAGAAAGCACCAACGCCGCCACGAACGCGCACGCACCGGGAATGAGCGTATAGGGCTCACCCGCATCACGCAAGATGCGGCAAACAACGTTGCCGGGATCGGACACAACAGGCGTACCCGCGTCGGATACCACCGCTACTTTTTTCCCATCGCGCGATGCCGCCAAAATCTTTTCCGCCGCTTCCGTTTCGTTGAACTTATGGCAAGCGAACAGCGGTTTTTTAATCTCGTAAGCGTTCAACAACTTGACGGTATGTCTGGTGTCTTCGCAGAAAATTACGTCCGCTTCTTTCAGCGTTTCCAACGCGCGCAGAGTAATATCTTTCAAATTCCCGATGGGCGTTGCTACAAAACTAACCATAGTTATTCTCCTTGCGATGCCAACAGCGCTTCACGATCGGCAATAGAAAGGGCTTCCACCATCGAGCCGATATCCCCCATAATGAACGCGTCCAAATTGTACTGGCTAAGCCCGATACGATGATCGGTCACGCGGCTTTGGGGGAAATTATAGGTGCGGATACGTTCGCTGCGATCCCCGCTCCCTACCATGCTGCGACGGTTTTCTTCCCGCGCCTTTGCGCTTTGGCTGTTGTAAAAATCATAGATTCGGGAACGCAACACTTTGGAAGCGCGTTCCTTATTTTTGAGTGGCGACCGCTCATCCTGACAAGTAACGACAATCCCCGTCGGAAAGTGAGTAACCCGCACCGCGGACGCAACTTTGTTACCGTTTTGACCGCCCGCGCCGCCCGAATGGAAAATGTCGATGCGGATATCCTTATCAGAGATTTCTACTTCCACTTCTTCCGCTTCGGGAAGAACGGCAACGGTCGCCGCCGAAGTGTGAATTCTCCCCTGCGTTTCGGTTGCAGGCACTCTTTGAACGCGGTGTACGCCGCTTTCGTATTTCAAAAGTTTATACGCCCCCGCTCCCGACACCGAGTAAATAGCTTCCTTCATCCCGCCAAGTTCGGTAGGGCTGACTTCAATTTCTTCCACTTTCAAGCGTTTGGACGCGCAAAAGTTCAAATACATACGGCAAAGTTCGCCTGCAAACAACGCCGCTTCTTCGCCGCCTGTCCCCGCACGGATTTCCAAAATACAGTTCTTCTCGTCGTTTTTATCCTTAGGAAGAAGTAGAATTTTCAATTCCCCTAAAAGTTCCGCCAACTTTTCCTTGCAGGCATACCCTTCGTCGGAGAGCATCTTTTTCATTTCGGCATCCGTTTCTTCTTCCACAAGCGCGAATGCGTCCTGCATTTGGCGTTCACATTCCAAATACTCGCGGTACTTTTCCGCTGTTTCAGACAGGTCGGAATGTTCTTTTGAATATTTTTGCCAAACGCTCATATCCGCGATCACGTCGGGATTGAGCAGTTGCTCGGATAAATATTCTTCTCTTTTTAGAATGTCGTCCAACTTTTTCAGCACGGAACTTTTCTCCTTGTATATTTCTTGTATCGACCGCCGTTAAAAAATCGCCTTTACGAACCGATCTTTGCCCGCCAAATCCTGAATAATCATCGTATATTCAGCGTTCTTAAACAATTTCGCTACGTCCGACGCTTGCCCGTCGCCAACTTCCAGCATCACGATACCGCCGCGCATCAAGCACTTGGGCGCATCTTGGGCAATTTTGCGGTAATAATCAAGTCCGTCCGCGCCGCCGTCGAGCGCCAAATGCGGCTCGTGGTCTTTCACTTCACGATCGAGCCCGTCAATCTCCGCCGTAGGGATATACGGGGGGTTCGAAACGATAATATGGTAGCGGTTGCGAATACGCGAGAATAGGTCAGATTTGATAAATTTCACGTCCGCATTGTTCGCCGCCGCATTCTCTTTGGCGAGTTCCAACGCCCCGTCGGAAATATCACTTGCCGTCACAGCCGCTTCCACGCCATTCTTTTCGAGTTCCTTTGCAACCGCAATCGCAATTGCGCCGCTCCCCGTGCAAAGGTCCAAAATCTCGTATCCGTTCGATGCAGCCATCACCACGTATTGCGCCAGTTCTTCCGTCTCACGGCGGGGGATCAATACCCGTTCATCCACCTTAATTGTGTAGCCGTAGAAATCGGTATCCCCGATGATATACCAAAGGGGTCTGCCCGTCATTCTCTCTTCCACAACAGCAAAGATTTCCTGTACCTGCGCACGCTTCAAGATGCGTTCTTCCCCGCCAGCAACGGCGCTCTTAGACATCCCGAGTTTCAAAGCAAAAATCCATTCCGCTTCTTCCCCGTCAACGCCCACTTTCGCGAGTTGCTCTTTGGTGTTTTTCAAAATTTCCGTCATCTTCCCGCCGATAGCGAACATTTTTTCGGGAATATTTTCATCTTCGTCCATCGCCGCCACCGTTTGGTATGCCGCGATCGCGCATTCGATCATATCGTCGGTGGGCTCTTGGGTTGTAATGCGTTGGAGCATCAGGCCAGGCCACTTCAAAAGATTCAAAATCTTCGCGTCCGATTTTGCCAACAAGCGCAAAACTTCGTAGGAAATTCCTGCAACAAGGGGGAGCATCAATAATTTTAACCCGATACGGATTACGTTATTGACCGTCGCGTTATCGACGTACAGCCATTCCGCCACAAAATAATTTGCGAACGAGAAAATGATAATCGAGATAAACATAACGATAAACAGGAACGTCGTACCGCATCTATCATGCGTGCGACGGCAAGTTTTCACGTTATCCACCGTCAAATCCAACCCCCGCTCTACGCAAGTAATGGTTTTGTGTTCCGCGCCGTGGTACATATACACGCGGCGAAGGGTTTTGGATACGGTCATCAGCAGCATATACGCCAAGAAGACAACCAAGCGAATACCACCTTCGATCAGGTTAAACCAAAGCAGTTCTTCCCCGAGCGGAGTTTCCCCCCAGCCAGCCCAAGTGCTAATCAATCCCGTGAGTTTTTGGGGTACGAAAATAAAGATGGCGACAGAAAGGATGATCGCCAAAATGGTGGTGATAACGTTCATCACGCCGTTGGTATCTACTTTTTTATCTTCGAGCCACTTTTCAGCCTTCGATTGCTGTTCATCTTCTTCGGTTGCCACGTCCGCGCTGCGCATCAAAACTTTATTACCAAGCACCAAAGACTGGATAAAGTTCACCACCCCGCGCACAATGGGGAAACGGAAGAATTTGTTTTGTTTGTCGGGGGGCGTGATTCGTTTGGATTCGATTTGGATATTGCCGTCGGGATCGCGCACCGCCGTTGCGTATGCGGTTTTTCCTTTAAGCATTACCCCTTCCATCACGGCTTGCCCGCCGATGTAGGTTTTTTGTATTGTTTCTTTTTTCATATTTTCACTCTTCTCAAAGATTGCTTTCTATTATTATACACGCCCGCGCGCGAAAATAAACACGCGTGACGAACACGCGCGGGGATTTATCAAGTTATAGAAGTTGATCTAACGCAAACGTTGTAGGGCCGATTCACGAATCGCCCGCCATAAGGCGCACCACAGCAGGGTTTTTACCTTAGATGCAAGCATGGCAAGGAGCGGCAAGGGAGCATACCGATAGTATGTGACTGCGCCGCAACGCCGCTTTTACGCTCACACGGCTGCCCACTCAAAGCAGAGTTTTTCGTCTTAGATGCAAGCATGGCAAGGAGCGGCAAAGGAGCATACCGATAGTATGTGACTGCGCCGCAACGCCGCTTTTACGCTCACACGGCTGCCCACTCAAAGC
>JAZOLF010000050.1:0-6834 GCA_045652785.1 Candidatus Scatosoma sp.
GTTATCTCTTTGCTGACTTGCTTCAAGGTACCTAAACATTTTTTTGTGTTCAAGTTACTTTGAAAAAATTAACGGAAATTACCTTTCTATTTGCATTGTGTCAAATAAAATCTCATTTCTTTCTTATTCCATTTTTAATCTGCATTTTCCCGGTCCACAGACCAGGGCTGACCACGGTTCTCCGCAGTGAGCTTGTTTATAATACCACACCAAAAAGAACTTGTCAAGCATTTTTTCAAACTTTTTTTCAAAAATTTAATTTTTTTTGAAGAAAAGGAATATTTTTCTTGACCGCCGTGCGACAGCTTGTATAATATATCATCTTTTTAAAGACTTGTCAAACGTTTTTTAGCCATTTTTTAACATTTTTTTAATTTTTTACAAAGAATTGCATATACACGTGCGTACGCGTGCGCGTGTGTGCGTATTTTAATAATATAGAAAGAGCGTGCAGCTATTTCGCCACACGCTCCGTATTCGTTTATTTTTTGTAAGCCTGCCCTATCGGCATAAAGTTAGGGGCTAACGCGGTTGATATCTCTGGGGAACATCGTAGCCTCACGCACATTCTTTGCGCCAAGCAAGTGCATCGTCAATCTTTCCAAGCCCAAGCCTAAGCCGCCGTGCGGGGGAGCACCGTATTTGTGCAACATCAAGTAGGTAGCGAACTCCTCAGGGTTCATACCCAACTTCTTCATCTTTTCAACCTGTTCGTTATAGTCGTGCACACGTTGGCCACCCGAAGTAATTTCCAAGCCGCGGAACAACAAGTCAAACGACAGCGTATATTCAGGATCGGTAGGATCATCCAAAGTATAGAAAGGACGCTTCTTGGAAGGATAATGGGTGATAAATATAAAATCCGAATTAAACTGCTTTTTCGCGTACTTGCCGAGCAATTCTTCTTCCGCAGGGTCGAAGTCCTTCATATCGGTAGGCTGATACTTGAACTTCTTCATCAAGATTTCCTTCGCTTCCATGAACTTCAAAACAGGGATTTCCTTGATTTCGGGAATGTCGATATGGAGAAGATCCACTTCGTTTTTGTATTCCGTCTTCAAAAGGTTCATGATATATTTCAAGCAACCTGTTTCCATATTCATAATGTCTTCAAAACTGTCGATAAAGCCCATTTCGAAGTCCATCGAGATATATTCGTTCAAGTGACGGCTGGTATCGTGGTGTTCCGCACGGAATACGGGCGCGATTTCAAAGACACGTTCGTAAACCGCCACCATCGCTTGTTTGTAAAGCTGGGGAGATTGCGCAAGATACACTTGCTTGCCAAAATAATCGAGTTTAAATACGTTCGTACCGCCTTCTGCGCCCGCAAAGTTGATCTTCGGGGAGTGAATTTCGGTGAAACCTTCTTGTGTAAGGAACTCACGGAAGCCACGTTGGATACCTTCCTGCAACTTAAAGATAGCGCGTTCCTTAGGGTTACGAAGAGTGACGGGACGATAGTCAAGTTTCGTCGATAAATCACAGTTTACTTGTTTCTTCGTAATAACCACAGGGGGGATTTCTGCAGGGTGGGACAAAAGTTCGATGTTGTGGATTTGGAGTTCATAACGCTTGCTACCATCTTTGGTTTCGCCAGCAACGACTTTACCCGTAATTTTTGCAGCGCATTCTTCTTTTACATCTTCGCTCATTCTATAATCAGAAAAACTTTCCGCGTAAACGCATTGAATCATTTCCCTTGCCGTACGCAAGATCACGAAAGCAAAATCCGACATCATACGGATATTATGAATCGTACCCTTTACGGTGACGATTTGGTTTTCATAGTTTTCAAATTCGGCAAAGGCAACCGTGTCTTTAATTTGTTCGCCCGTAATTACCATAAATATTTCTCCTTAGAAGTTTCTATTTTTTTCACTATTCTATTTTAATTCGTTTGACAAAAAAAAGCAAGGGTTTTATAATAAATTTATAAAACTTTTTAGGGGTTTCTATGCGAGTTCTCTCTGTTAACGACCTTTCTTGCATCGGCAAGTGCTCCCTTTCGGTGACGTTGCCCATCGTATCGGCGTGCGGAATCACCTGTGACGTACTCCCCACCGCCATTTTATCCACACATACGGGCGGCTTTGCCGGGTACACTTTTCAGGATTTAACCGACACTCTGCCCGATATTTTGAAACATTGGGAAAAGCAGGAAGAAAAATTTGATATTTTGTACAGCGGGTATCTCGGCAGCGAAAAACAAATTGATATCGTTTTGGATATCAAACGCCACTTTTTAAAGGAAGGCGGATTGTTGGTCGTCGATCCTGTAATGGGCGACAGCGGCAAACTGTACGCAGGATTCTCCCCTGAGTTCCCCAAAGCGATGGAGCGGCTTTGTAGCGCGGCGGACTTCATCCTGCCAAACCGCACAGAAGGCTGCCTGTTGACAGGCTCAGCATATCCCAACGACGGCTCTTCCATTATCGAAAAATTAAAAATGCTTTGCACAAAACCCATTTTGACAGGCGTGGAAGAAAACGGGAATACATCGGTTTACTACCTTGCCCAAAACGGTGAGATTGAACGCTACGCCACCCCCACCACCAAAGGCTTCTTTTGCGGCAGCGGCGACGTCTTCGCATCCGCATTCGTCGGAGCGTTGGCATCGGGCAAGGATTACGTCAGCGCCGTCAAAATCGCAACCGCCTTCGCGTCTGCGTGTATCGCTCGCTCCGCAAAGGAAGTGCCCGATCACCGCTACGGATTGAACTTTGAAAAAGAAATCCCCTACCTTTTGCGGCTGCTTGGAAAAATTTAACCCTTTCATTTTCTTGACAAACCCCACTTCCCGCGATTATAATATAGACAAAGTCTGCTGCGTGCGGAGTTTGGTACAAACGGTAATCCACATTTTTTATACGGGAGCAGGTATTCTTGGCGATAGGCAAGGTCTGTTATTGCAACGGAAAGTCTGATGCGCCACGATGCAGCACCCACCTTGCACAGACGCGGGGTTAACTTTTACCAAGGTGCGGCGACGGCGGATTTTTACTTTACAACCAAAAGAGCGTTAGAAAACGCTCTTTTTCATCTTTTGCACAAAAAAATCCCACAGGAAACCTGCGGGATTTTGTTTTTTATTTTTCTTTCGCGTGGAAAATCAAACCGACCGTACCAGGGCCACAATGCGAACCGATAACAGGACCGATCATTTGGACTTCGATTTGCGCATCAGGGAAGTTATCCTGGACTTGTTTTGCAAAGACCTGTGCTTCGCTTTCAGAATCCGCGTGCATTACGAAGACCTTATAATTCTTAAAATCATCGCCCTTGACTCGCATATATTCAAGCAACTGCGAAAGCGCTTTCTTCTTACCCTTTACCTTGTCGATATTCAAAATCTTGCCTTCTTCGTTGAAATACAAAATCGGCTTAATACCCAACATATTGCCAAATACTTTGGATACGCCCGATACACGGCCGCCGCGATAAAGATAGGTCAAATCATCCACCACAAAATAGGTTGCCGTTGCAGGAATCAACTCATCCAAGTACGCGTCGAGTTCATCCATCGTAGCGCCTTCCTTGTATTTAAGCGCACCGTAGTAAGTGACAAAACCGCTACCCAAAGAGATGAGTTTGCTGTCCTTATAGCGGATTTCGCGTTCGGGATATTTTTCTTTGAGTGCCGCAATCGCCGCTTTCATCGAGTTGAACGTACCGCTCATTTGATGGGAGAACGTGATATAGTAAATATCTTCCCCGCGAGCCAAAATCGGTTCAAAGTATTCGGTGTAAGCATATTCATTGAGCGCCGCCGTCTTAGGCGTAGCACCTGCACGCATCGCATCGAAAAACGCCTTCAAATCGGTTTTTTCGCCCATATCGTAAAAATGTTCTTCGTCGTTCAAAAGATACGGCATACGGATCAGGTTGATACCCAACTCCTTTACCGTCGTGTGCCAAAGTTCACAGTTAGAATCACAAAATAATTGATACATAATTTCTCCCTTTGTTTATGGCTAAACAGCCCCTACCCGCACAATGCAAACTGCAGCGAGCCAACACTTGTCTTTTCAACAAGCACATTTTCATTATAGCACTTCTGTTTCATTTAGTCAAGTTTTTGAACAAAAAACTTTTTTCATATTTTTGTCATAGTTTCCATTAACACCGCCAAAAGCACCCAAACGCGAAGAAAAACGTTATGCTTTATCCTTACTATATAGACAATGCAACACTCAACGCGTACACGGTAGGCGTATTTTGCGGCTTTTGACGATTTTTGAGAAAAATTACATCGCGCGAAAGGCTTTCAACCATTCTTCTGCGATGAGTTTTCCGCCCGCCAAATCAGGGTGAACGCCGTCATAAAGATAATATTTCGCCCCGTGTTCTTCCGCCGCTTTGTCAAACTTTTCCTGCAAAGGAACGAACGCAAAACCGTAATCTTCCGCGATTTTCTTGACAATCGCCGCATATTTTTTCACTTCGCAAAACTCTTCATACTTTTCTTCCGTCGCCGAGCCCTTCAAAACGAACGGTTCGCAAAGGATAAACTGCACGTTTGGAAGTTGTTTTTTTGTATCGTCAATCATCATACGATACACCCTGTCAAAGCGCTCCAACGCTACACCATTGCCACCGTAAATCTCATGCCAAACGTCGTTGACGCCGATGAGCACGCTGATTACATCGGGGGCATGATTCCAAACGTCCGCCTTGATGCGGGCGTATAAATCCACCACTCTATTGCCGCTAATACCACGGTTGATAATTTCATACTTTTCAGGGTTTTCGTAGATGAGCGTACTTGCAACCCCGTTCACGTACCCAACGCCATACCCAAAGGCTTCGCCCACGCGGTTGCGATCTCTACCCATATCCGTAATGGAATCCCCATAAAATAAAATCTTCATATCATTCTCCTTTGATTGCTTTTGCTTCTTGCTTGGCACAAAGTTTGCTGCCTTCCGCCGATAAGTGAATTTGATCTTCGCAAATATAGCGATACAAGTCTTCAGTGGAAATATCCCACAAATCCGTTATTCCCGTGAATTACGTCGCTTCCCGCAATTTGTTCTCTTAATTCAAACAGCATTCGCAAAGTGCATTTCACAAAACGGCAGTTGTCTTCTGGCTGGAATACATCATATTCATCCCCAAAAGTTTAGGGGCAATTTGCCCATAACCCATTAGGCGAATAGAATCGCCCAACAACGTTATCTTCTTCATTTTTTTCTGCCTTTTGCCCATCGCGGGCATCTATCATAATATAGCACTTTCGAGCCCTTTTGTCAATACGCTCTTTTAGTTTTTCACGCCGTTCATCTCTTCGTCAAAGGACACGTAAACGCCCGCCGTCCAACCCAAGCGCCTTCAACGCTTTATAGAGAATATAGGTCGGTATAAAGCCCGACGATCGACGGCGAAAGATAGGGTTTCGGTATGTTAAATCCGCCGCGCATTTCACTCGGATCCTGAAAAGTTTTCCCCAGTTTTGTTTGATATATTCTCTTACTTCTTTCATCGTATTCGCCCGAATGGACGCACGCGAGCGCCACAAAAAATGTAAAGCAAGGCAACCGGAAATTTTAGGTTGCCTTGTCGATTAACTGCGCTGTAAATTTTCTACTTTTTCGAACACCAAGTCTTCGCGGACATCCGCACGATAGGTTTCTACCGTCACATTGTCAATGGTCAACCCGTCCACGTATCTAAAATAAATCCCCTTTGCAGGCAAAATACGCCCGTAAACATAAACTTCGGGATAGTCCTGCGCATCTTCGGGAACGTTTGCATTGAACGTTTTTATACCGCCATCCAACTTCAAGTGGATATTACGCAGGGTGATATTTTCCAGGTGGCTTTCCGGCAAACCGCAAATATTGCTGGTCATTTGCCAAGCACTTTCCGCGGTGTTGCCCGACTTCGTATCGTTGAAACTTTCGGCCGTACCGAAGATCCACGGATATTGATAGGTATCCCCAGCCTTATAACTAAAATAGTTCCAGGCCACAATTTCGTAAGGCTCATACGGGCCTTCCGCCGTGATATTTTCCAAAGTGATATTCTTGATTTTGCCGATCGCTCTGCCCGCAGGACCGCGCATACGTCTGCCTACGTGTACAAAAATCGGCGCATTCACGTTGCGCATTTTTACGTTTCGAATGGTAATATTGTCCAAAATCGCCCCGTCAACACTTTCAATCGCGATGCCCGTGATGCGGGTTTCACGGATGTCGATATTTTCCACCAAAATATCTTCAAACCCGCCGTTCGTTTCCGTACCAAACTTCACCGCCGTACAACGGCTCTTCAAACGGCAGTTCCAAACCTTGATATTTTTGCAAATATCCAAGCGGTTCAACGTATAGGAAGATTTGAATACGATTGCGTCGTCCCCTGCCTCCACTTCGCAATCATAAATACGCACATTCTTGGAGTTATCGGGGGAGATCCCGTCGATATACACGTAGAGTTTCAAACCGTGTACGTCCACGTTTTCACAACCCGCAAAATACACCGCAAGGTCGGTCACGTTCACCATTTCCAAACCGCTGATTTCAATATTGTTGCATTCTTTAAGCGCAACACACTTCGGGCCACGATGCTTGATTGCTTCCCCACGCACGCCGTCTTCGTCCCATACCGAACGCATATCAATTTTACCCTTGCCCACAATGGAGATATTGTCGCAATTTCTACCCACAAACATCGACAAGTCAAAATACGTATGCGACGCGTCTTGATAGATAGGATAGTCAATTTGTTCTTGCTGCGCAAAATCGTAGAAGTTCAAACTCCCTAAAATTTCCGTTCCTTCGGGGATATCGATATGTACGTTGCTTTTCAAGAAAATCGTACTCAATACGTACTTAC
>JAZOLF010000051.1:0-1679 GCA_045652785.1 Candidatus Scatosoma sp.
TTGAATACGCAATACCGTTTACACCGAGATTTAAGGATATAGGCAAGGTGGAAACCATAAACGTATCGACAAGCAAACACAAAACAAGTTTTACTGCCGTCAACGCGTAAACGTATTTTTCTTTGCCGAGCGTTACCATACCGACCATTACAAAGTTAAACGCAAGTGAGAAAATGCTTGCCCCACTTTCGATTCTTATGTAGGTTGCCGATGCATCAATAATACTGCTGTCCGTTGCCATCAGCGAAAGCAACGGTTTTGCAAGGGCTATAATCAAAATAGACAGTACCATGTACGCACCGACAGATACAATCAAGCCTGTACGTATGCGGTTTGCAAACTCTTTTTTATCCGTTAAAACCTTTCCGATGAAGAAGAACAACGGCAAAACGATTGCTTCGCTTAAAATTTCATAAAGAAGATTTACCCACGATAATTGCCCTGCTATCGAGAAAGAATATTCCCCAGGCAGTTCGCCTAAAAAGAATACTCGAAGCGTTGTATAAACCGTCGGACAAAGCCCTAACACCAACAACGCCAAAAACAGTTTATAGTTGATTTTACTTAATGAAGTTATAATTTTTTTCATTTCCTTTTTCCTTTTGCGTAGGGCGGCTGTTAATCAACCGCCCTTTGCTTCTTTACTCTTCTTCCTTTTTGTCCTCACCGCGACTTTCATAATACGCATCATTATTGGGATTGCATTGGTTAGAATGGTTATCTAAGTTATCCCAATAGGTATGATTGTTCGGGTTATGCTGATTTGCATAATCGTCCAACTGCCTTTGTGTATGCGTGTAAGAAGAAACTCCACGTCCTTTACCCATTATGAATCTACCTCCTTTGACTTATTAACGAAAAGGACAAAAGAAAAACGCCTACAAAAATATTCGCAGGCGCTATAAAGCAAAATACGACAATAATTCCATCATTGACGAAACCTGCGACAAAAGCTAAAACTGTAAACGTTGCAATGTACCTTTGGGCAGTCATCTCCTCAGTACACCGCTAAGTTGTTTTTGTAAAACAACCGCTTAAGTCACTATTCATTTATTTTATTATAATGCTACTTTTTATTTTTGTCAACCCTTTTTTTGTGCTTGCTTTAGTTTTGCTATTTCTGCTTTCTTTTCGGCTATCATTTTCGCGAGTTTCTTCTCGCATTTTTCTCTTGTCTTCGCGTAGACGTTGAATTTCTTTCGCTTTCCGCCGGGCAATCTCGGATAAAAACTCCCTTCCCACAGGTTTTCGTTCACTTGATAGATACACCCCGTCCCCGATTTTCGTATCTTGGGCTTGTACGGCTCGAAATTGCCGTCAAATTCGCCCGATACCGTTTTGGACGGCTCGTTCTTCGATTCGGGCATCATCGCGCTTGTATCGCCGATTTTGCAGTCGATTTTCACCGACGCCTGCAACCGCATCGTGTCCGTAATGTGCGAGTAGATATTCAAGGTCGTTTCCGCGCTGATATGCCCGATAATACCCGACAGCGTTTTCACGTCCATTCCGTTTTCTATCGCCATCGTTGCGAACGTATGCCGTAAATCGTGGAAGCGGATATCCTTGCCACCCGACCTTTGCAAAATCAGCTTGAATCGGTGCAGAAGCGAAGTAGGATTTCTCGGTTCGCCTTCTTTGACGGGGGACGGAAACATCCAGTCGCAGGTCTTCTTTTC
>JAZOLF010000052.1:0-6323 GCA_045652785.1 Candidatus Scatosoma sp.
TAGCCGTTTTCCGCAGGCAAATAAGTCGCTACGCTGTCTTTAATATCCACCCCGACAAGATCGGTTTCATACAAAAGTTCCCCGTTCTGCCCCGCAAGTTCCTTTTCGTAATACCGCTCCAAACCCGTTGTACCGACGTTATCAGACGAAGTAAAACCCAGCACTTGGCAAAGCGTATCGGCATACGGATAATGGCGCAAGTTGTCACGAGAATAGTAAACTCCATCCAAAGATTGCTCCATCAAGGCCGCAATCGCATCCTTTTGAACGCGTTTTGCAACGGTGATTTCCGACGCTTTCACGGTGTTCAATTTGGTCAGTACAGCCCCGCATTCCAGGCCCAAAGCCGACGATAAAGCACCTGCCGTCCTTTCCTTATCTTTAATCGCGTTCGCGCGCGCGTACACCGTGTAAGCCGTATCATTTTCCACCAACACTTCGCCGTTGCGGTCAACTATCAACCCACGCTCCGCCACCAAAGGGATTTCCCGCGTCCATTGATCGAGTGCCCTTGCCGTCAAATTTTCTTGCCAAATCACCTGTACGTACAGGTATCTACCGAATAAAAGGCAAAAAAGAAAGGTTATTGCTACGCTAATAGCCAATAACCTCTTTCGTAAAACCGATATAGAATAATCGTTATTCAATTTTTATACTCCCGATTTAGTCTTTCAACAAACCTTCTTGTGCGGCCCATTCGTAAATCACTTCTTCGCTACTATAATGTGCGATATCTTCTTGGAGTTGCACAATTCTTGCGCGAGCGCTTTCGTTGCTTGCTTCCAAAGCCGCAATTTTCGCGTCCTGCGATTTGATAATGTTCGTGTTTACGCAAATCAACGTCATCATCACGGTCGCAGCCGATGCAAAAATCGCAATCGCCTTTTTTGCCGCCGAAGTCAAACTAAACGTATATTCTTCCGCATTCGCTTCTTCCACTACGGGAGCAACAGGTGCAGGCGTATATACAGGCGCTTGCGCCGTATTTCTACCAAGCGTTCTATCCAACGTTTCCGCCGTGAACAAATCCGATTGTACGGGGGTGTGTTCATAGTCAGGAGCAGCAGGCTTTTCAGGCGCAACAACAGACGCGCGGGCAGATTGTTTCGCTTGTTCCCACAGCGTTTCCAGTTCATCGCTACCAGCGTTGCTCAAAATGCTATACATATTGTTGATACGGGAGTTATGCAATTCCGCTTCTCGATCCATTACCATAACTTTGCCGTTGTAGTTCGCCATAACCGTCTCTCCTTATCTCTTTCTGTTATATCTTTTCCGCAATACGCAATTTTGCGCATTTGCTACGGGAATTATCACACAATTCTTTTTCGCTTGCCGTAATCGGCTTACGGTTTACAATTTCAATTTCAGGCTTCTTGCCGCATACGCAAACAGGAAAGTTCGACGGGCAAGTACAGGGGCTTTGCATATATCGGAACGCTTCTTTTACAATTCTGTCTTCCAACGACTGGAATGTAAGAATAACAATCCGTCCACCCTTTTTCAATCTTCGCGTGAGCCCGACCACCAAGTCATACAGCCCATCCAGTTCCTTATTTACCTCGATGCGAATGGCTTGATAACTCTTTCTTTCGCAAGGAGCGCCGTAGCGGAACTTTGCAGGGATACTGCTGCGAATAATTTCGGAAAACTCGCCCGAAGTTTTGATGGGTTTGTTTTCGCGATATTTCACGATATTTCTTGCAATTTGCTTTGCAAACGTTTCTTCACCGTATTCCTTTAAAATGCGGAACAATTCGCTTTCAGAATAGGTATTGAGCACAATTTCAGCAGTCAACGGTGCGGTGGTATCCATACGCATATCCAGCGGAGCGCTGGCAATCTTGTAGGAAAACCCCCTATCTTCGTCGTCGATCTGGTGGGAACTAATTCCGAAGTCCAACAGCGCCCCGTCGATCTTATCGACGCCCGCCTGTTCGAAGACGCTTTCAAAATCCTTGTAGTTAGATTTATAAATGGTAAATCTTCCATCAAAGGGAGAGAGTTTCTTCGTCGCCGCCTCGATCGCTTCGTCATCCAAATCGGTGGCGATCAGTCGCCCACTCGGAGAAGACCGTTTCAAAATCTCGTAGGAATGGTTCCCGCCGCCCACCGTGCCGTCAAAGTATATTCCGTCAGGCTTTAAGGCAAGCCCTTCCATACATTCATCCAGCATTACCGGTTTGTGCGAAAACTCTAACATCTTTAAATCCCCAGTTTCTTAAACTCTGCTCTATAATTTGCATCCGCGCAAATCTTGTTATAAACGTCAGCCGCCCAAATTTCAATCCGCTTACCGCGACCAACCGTCACAATGTCTTTTTCAATGCCCGCCGCCGCTTTCAATTTAGCGGGAAGGACAACTCTGCCCTGCGGATCTTCTTCCGCTTCGTACACGCTGCCGTAGAAGAGCATTGTTGCCAGGGACGCTTCCCCCATCTTCTCTTCGGAGAGTTTCTCCATAATCGCTTGCAACTCTTCTTCGGGGAGTACGTACACGCAACCGTCCACCATACCCCGCGCAAAACTGTACGATTTGTCGCCGTCTTCACCGACAAGCGCCTTTCTAAACTTCGCAGGAATGCGCAAACGGTTTTTGTCGTCTAATTGATGTTCGTAAGTACCGCAAAAGTACGTAGCCATTTGCCCACCCCCTTGTTTTTGATAAAAGCCTTAAAGGGTAGAAAATCCCCTTTTCACTTTCTCGTTATGACCATTATAGACCACTTACGACAATTTGTCAATGGTTTTTTATAAAAAAATTGAAAAAAATACAACAAATTTGGGAAAAAAGTCCACGCAATTATCGGGCATACTTAAAAACCGAACATTCGTTCGTAAAATTGACGATTTTTAAGCCTTGAATCCCCGATAAAATAAAGGATTGTGGCATTTTTGACCTTATAATTTCTCTTCTCATTTTTTCGCCAAAAAACCGCTTTTTTTGCACGCTTTTTACGCAAATAAAATGGTAAATTACTTAACAGCCCTATCTCCCGTAAAACCACCACCCTAAGAACGGCAATTTTTTCTTCGTGTGTGTATGGCAAAAACACCATTTTTAAGCGTTTTGCCACTCCTGCATTCCCATCAAAGACCTTTGCCGCGTAATATTCCCCGATTTTTTCTTTCAAAAACGTGTAATGCGTGCAACCCAAAACCACGCAATCATATTTTCCGCACGGCAAATAGCGAGATAAATCGATTTCATAGCGTTTGAAACCATTTTCAACCACAGCGGCAAGTTCTCTGCTGCCATATACGGTGATTTCCGCATTCAGATTTTTTTCCTTCGCCTGTGCAATCAGAGTTTGCAAACGGCTACTTCCCGCCGTCGCCACCGTCGAGAGTACAAGCACTTGATCCCCCTGCTCCACCGCAGGCAACACCGCAGGCTCAATTCCGATAATCGGAAAGGCATATTCCCTTCGCAATTCATCGATAAAAAGCGCTGTCACCGTATTACAAGCAACGACCACCGCACGTACCTGCATTTGCTCAAAAAAGGCAAACGCCATGCGTACATACGCGCGCGTTTCATATATAGGACGGTTTCCATACGGGGCATGAAGATTGTCCCCGTAATAATAAACAGGCAACCCGCGCACCACGTCGCGGCAAGCAAACAACACCGATAAACCGCCAACACCGCTGTCAAAAAATCCGATTCCGCCTTTTAATACCATCTTCCACCCGAATAAAATGAAAAAAAATAGAAAAAATTATATTTTTCGTGATTTTCACCTAAAAAACAGTTTACAATCGCCGAAAATTATGTTAGAATAATCCATGCATTGAGAAAAAAATAAAAAATCGCTATTTAGCAAGGAGTACATTATGCCTAATATTAAATCCGCAAAGAAAAGAGTTTTGGTTATCGAAAAGAAGACCATGCAAAACAAATCCATCAAATCCGCGTTGAAGACCCAAATCAAGAAGTTCTTGGAAGCAGTAAACGCTGGTGACAAGGAAGCTGCTGAAAAGTTGTTCCCCGCTACCGTTTCCGCTATTGACAGCGCAGTAACGAAGGGCGTTATCCACAAGAACAACGCTAACAACAGAAAAGCAAAACTTGCAAAGAAACTTGCATCGCTTGCTTAAAATTCGATAGCATACTGTTTATAGATATGCAGGTCTGCCCTTGGGTAGACCTTTTTTTTCGTACAACGAAAAAGCACAGCAAACAACTCACACCACCACTCCCATAAAACGTTATCTGTCGTAAGATTAATAGAAGAAAAACCCATCCATTTCCGCCGACGAAAACCGCCTGCGGATTTTTTTATTTTTTTATAAAAAAAGTACGTTTATATGATTGACAACGCACTTGTTTTCCACTATAATAAAACCATCCAAGGTTTATTTTTGCTAAACTTTTGGTTTATTTTTAACAAACTTTACTAAAAAAGAGCAAAAAGTTTACATATACTAAACTTTTGCCCGTTTACGGAGTAAAAAATGGATATCGGTGCAAAAATAAAACAAATGCGAAACCAAAAAAACCTAACGCAGGAAGAGTTGGCAGATCGTTGTGAACTAACAAAAGGCTACATTTCACAACTCGAAAACAACGTAAACAGCCCTTCGATCGCAACGTTGACGGACATTCTTTCCGCACTCGGTAGCAATCTCTCCGAATTTTTCAGGGAAGAACCCGAAGAAAAGGTTGTTTTTTCCAAGGAAGAGTTCATCGAGAAGAACGCGGACGGCGTCCTGTTAAACTGGCTCATCCCGAACGCGCAAAAAAATATGATGGAGCCCATCTTGGTTGAACTCACCGAAGGTGCGGAAACCGCCGCGGACATCCCCCACGAAGGCGAAGAGTTCGGTTTTGTCTTGGACGGCAAAATCACCATCATTCTTGGTAGCAAACACCACGTTTGTAAGAAAGGCGAAGCCTTTTATTATACGGCAAGCAAGCCCCACTTCATCGTGAACAAGGGGAAGAGTAAAGCGAAATTTATTTGGATTTCGACGCCGCCCAACTTTTAATTGATTTTACGCAGGAGAAACCGCTATGAATAATGAACAAGCGCAACGCATTATCGAACTGAAAAACGTCAGCAAGGAGTTTGACGGCGTTTCGATCATCGAAAATATCAATTTATACATCCGCAAGGGCGAATTCGTCACTTTTCTCGGCCCGTCTGGTTGCGGAAAAACCACCACTTTGCGAATGATTGCTGGGTTCGATACCCCTACTTCCGGGCAGATCCTGCTTAACGGCAAGGACATTAGCGACTTGCCCCCCAACAAGCGCCCCGTCAACACGGTCTTCCAAAAATACGCATTGTTTCCCCATTTGAATATTTTTGAAAACGTTGCTTTTGGGTTAAAATTAAAACGCATTGAAAAGAAATACATCGACAAAAAGGGCGTAGAAAAAATTAAATACGAAAAATTGCCCAAATCCTTGATTACCGAAAAAGTAAAAAAAGCGCTTGAAATCGTTGACCTTGCAGGCTTTGAAAAGCGTAGCATCTCCACCCTTTCGGGCGGTCAGCAACAACGTATCGCCATCGCGCGCGCGATTGTTAATGAACCCGAAATTCTGCTTTTGGACGAGCCGCTTGGCGCACTTGACTTGAAAATGCGCAAGGAAATGCAACTCGAATTGAAAGCAATGCACAAACGTTTAGGCATCACCTTCATCTACGTCACGCACGATCAAGAAGAAGCGCTTACCATGTCCGATACAATCGTGGTTATGTCGGACGGCTCCATCCAGCAAATCGGCACGCCCGAAATGATCTACAACGAACCGAAGAACACCTTCGTTGCCGACTTTATCGGCGAAAGCAATATTTTCTCTGGCGTTATGACCAGGGATTACGAAGTCCGTTTTTGCGGAAAGGCTTTCAAGTGCTTAGATACAGGCTTTGAAAAGAACGAACCCGTTGATATCGTTGTCCGTCCCGAAGACGTCAAGATTACGACGCCCGAAGAAGGTATGTTGAAAGGCAAAGTCACTTCCGTTGTCTTTAAGGGAATACACTACCAAATTTTGGTACAATGCGGGCGCTATGAAATTGAAATCCAAAGCACCACTACCCCGAAAGTGGGCGAGCAGGTTGGGCTTTGCGTAGATCCCGACGGTATCCACGTTATGAAGAAGATCTTCCGCGTCAACAAGTTCAACGGCGTTATCACCAAGCATAACACAGTAGAGTTCGGTGACGGCGAGTTTGAATGCGACGTGACCCAACTTTATCCTGGCAGCCATTTGGACGAAGAAGGATACTTAATCACGGCAAAGGGCGAAAAACTTGATTTGACGGACGTAGAAGACAACGTCGAAGTCGGCTTGCACGATATTACAATGA
>JAZOLF010000053.1:0-10924 GCA_045652785.1 Candidatus Scatosoma sp.
CTGTTCAAAAGTATCGATGCAGGTAATGCGGCAGGGCTAGCTCCTGAAAACGAAAAGAAAGTTTCGATAAATATTAACCGTAAACCGACGGCTATGCGGCGCAATACGGCGTCACGTTTGCGTTTTCCCTTGGTCATGTACGCTGTGTACACTCCCATCGGGAAAGCCGCGCGTTTCTTGTCTTGCTTACATCTATGCCGTTTAAGAATGACGGGTGCGTGGTGAAAAACGTTTCCTGACTTTACGCAAGAAAAAAAGAACCGTTCTGCATGAACGGTTCTTTTGTTTATACGTACGGGTGTTCGCCGCGGATCACGGCAAAGCAGTTGTTATTTCGTTGATGGATTTCTGTCGAAACCGCTTTCACAGCGTCGGCAACCGAATAACGGCTGTCAGCGGGGACGACCAAATCAAAAATCAAGTTCGTCACCGTTTCGCCTTGCGTCATACGAAAATCGTGAATAGTAAAATGTTCGTCGATGGCGACGGCACATTCTTCCGCAAAGCGGCGCATAGCGTTTACCGTTTCGTCGCCGATGGCAATCGGGTCTAAATGGATGGTCACGATACATTTAAACCGTTCGAACATATCCCGTTCCACTTGGTCGATAACTTCGTGGGCGTAGTTGATGTTGCAATCGGATGGCACTTCGGCGTGGAAGGAAACGATTTTTCTACCAGGACCGTAATCGTGCACCATAACGTCGTGGATGCCGACGATGGTGGGGCAAGCCGACGTGAAATCATAGATTTCTTGAATGAACTCGGGGCTGGGGGGAGAGCCAAGCAGCAGGTCGATGATCTCTTTTGCCGACTTGATGCCCGCAAACAAAATCAAGCAAGCGACCAAAATCCCGGCGATGCCGTCTAAGGGGAATCCACCGAACCAGCCGAACTTTCCAGCCAGCGCGGAAAATAAAACGAGCGTGGTTGAAAAACAATCGGATATGCTATCCAAAGCGGTGGCTTTAAGCGCTGCGGAATCAATCCGTCCGCCGATTTTTCGATAGAAGAAAAATAGCCACAATTTTACCAAGATGGATGCGCCCAGAATGATAAAAGTCGCAACCCCAACCGTCGGTTCGGTGGGGGAGAAAATCCGTTTCACGGACGAAATCAATAACTCCGCACCTACAAAAATGATGACGGCGTCCACGATAAACCCCGTGATGTATTCAAATCTGCCGTGCCCCAAGGGGTGTTCCTTGTCAACGGGCTTTGCCGCTAAGCGGAAACCGAACATTGTCACAATGGACGAGCCTGCATCGGACAGGTTGTTCAGCGCGTCCGCGACCACCGCGATAGATGCGGTGATAAGCCCCATTATGAGTTTGCCGATAAACAGCAAAAGATTTAGCAAGATTCCCGTCACGGATGCGAGTGTTGCGTGCGCCGCGCGTACCCGTTCATTCTTAATATCCTGGCGGTTTTTCACAAAAATCCGCAAAAGAAGTTCGCTCATGGAAAGTACCATTCCTTATTATTTGCGCGGTTGTCGCGCTCTACCGTATTATTATACGCCACCAAAAAAGTTTTGTCAACGATAAAAAGATTTTTTTATTTCGCATATAAAAACGCTTGCCAAAGGAAAAAAAATAAGATATAATGTTTATCGACTTCGAGCGTTCCGCTGCCTTTTTTGGGTGTGGTGAGGAATCACACAGCGGGTTATGAACGTTTCGTAAATAACGGAGGTATAAGTCTGATGAAAGGATTGATTGAAGCAATTAACGCTGAAAACCTGAAAGCCGAAGTTCCCCAGTTTAACGTTGGTGATACCATTAAAGTGGGTTACAAGATCATCGAAGGTGGCAAGGAACGTGTTCAAAATTTCGAAGGCGTCGTTATCGCGAAGAGAAACGGCGGTATTTCCGAAACTTTCACGGTTCGTCACATTTCCTACGGCGTAGGCGTTGAAAAAACTTATCCTTTGCACTCGCCCAAGATTGCATCCATCACGGTTGTTAGAAAGGGTAAGGTTCGCAGAGCGAAGTTGTACTACTTGCGTGGCTTGACCGGCAAGGCAGCAAAGGTTAAGGAAAAGATTTAAGTTTAAAACTGAAAATCAAGAAAGGGAGTGTCCAAAGTCAAGGGCACTTCTTTTTTTTCGTCTTATTTGCGGCGCAATACTGCGTCGCGCTTACGTTTTCCCTTGCTCGTGTACGCTATGTACACTCCCGTCGGGAAAGCCGCGCGCTCCTTGTCTTGCTTGCAAATAAGACGAAAAACCCCGCTTGTAGCGGTTTGGCGATAGAGTAGCAATACTTCGTCGCGCTTACGCTTTCCTTTCCGTTGCAATATTATTATCATTTTGACAGATTTTCCAAAAAAATATAGGGTAATTCGGTTTACATTTTTTATTTTTTTTTGTACAATAGAAATGAGAGTTCCTTTATATGATGTCGCGCGCGTGTGCGAAAAAAAAGAACACGAAGGGAGTAAAGAGATTTATGAGAAAAATCGGCAATTATGTATGGGCATTTTTAGCGGCCTTGGTCCTGGCGCTTGTGGTCGGCTTGACGACGTTGGGTTCGACCGTTTCGACGGGCAAATCCATGACCTACTTTACGGATAAGACGGTGGCGTATCAAGTTGTTGGCGGCTCGAAGACGGTGGAATCCGTTTATGTCAATATCGGCGCGGTATATACGGACGCGGGCAACTCGACGAAAGTGGAAATACAATATTCGAACACGGACGGTTCTACCACAGGTACGGCTTTCGGATCGGCTACGATGTACAACCTTTCGGAAGGAAAAACGCGCTCGTTGAATTACAACTGGCAAGCGGTGGTCTCGGGGGGGAACACCAGCGTACAGTATTTGTACTTTAAGGCGAATCGTCCCCTGGAACTTTGCGAAATCGCTGCGTTCGATATCGACGGCAACCGCATCGAACTGAAACCTTATTCGGTGAGCGCCTTTTCCGCGGAAGAGTGCGCTAAAACCCTTGATAAGCAAACACGCTTGACGAAAGATGTGGTTTCTTCGCAAACCTTTCGCAATACATGCAACCTGGAAGAAGGCAGGGTGCTGACGGCGATTAACACCTTGAAGGTATCGCAATACGAAGGGTTCACCTATCACTTGGATAATAACTTTGGCGTGCTTGCAACGGCATTCTCGGCAGGTGCAGTAGGCTTGTTCGGGACGTCCACGTTTGCGCTTCGTTTGCCTTCCTTGCTTGCGGCGGTGGCAAGTATCGTCTTCCTGTTCTTGCTTTGCAAAGAACTTTTTAAGAGTGAGAAATACGCATTTTTTGCAAGCGTATTCTTCCTGCTTGGCGGTATCGTAACGAACGTGGCGCGGCTTGGTTCGGGGTATGCGATGGTGGCGTCGGCGTTGCTTGCATCGACGTACTTTGCATATCGTTTCTTCGCGAAAGGAATTTCCAAAGCGCATCCCCTTCGTGACGGGATGAACGTGCTTGTATCGGGTATTTTCTCGGCGATTGCAATCGCGTTGGAAACGACGGCGTTCGTACCTGTTTTGGGAATTTTGGTGCTCGTCGGGTTTGGCGTAAACCGAGTATTCAAAGCGGAACGAGTTGCAAAAATCAAGTTGGGTGCAAACGCTGAAAATGACGCGGAATTGCAAGCAATCACGAACGAATATTCTTATAAAAAGCGCGTGTCGATCGGTTTTGGAGTCCTTTCCTTCGTGGTGGGCGCATGCCTGCTTTCGTTGTTCGTGGGTGCATTCTTCTATAAGCCGTTGGTACTCGCATACGATAACGGTGCGGAACCCACCAAGAGTTTTTTGGACCTTATCATTGCAAACGCGCTGAATAGTGCGCGTGCGGCTGATGCGGTTGCGGCAAGCAAGGCAAGTATATTTGCTTGGCTTTGGCCTTTCGGCTCGACGGCGATCTATACCATGCAGGGCGCAGGCGAACGCTTGACTTGGTCGGTAAGCCTGAACATCGGCCTTTCCTTGTTGGCGTTGGTTGCAGTTGCGTTCACGACGGTTTGTGTTGCGCTGGGATTTGTGCAAAAGACGAAAAGCAAGACGGATTTGCGTATCCGCCGTGCATACTTTATTTTCTTGACGGCGGTTGGAACGGCTATGATTGCGGCAAGTGTGAAAGGCGCGCCTACCCTTTTGTGCGCAACTCTTTTCTCGGGGGCGATGATGGCGTTCATTCCCTTGGCGTTTATGGCGCTTTCTAATCTCTTCCCGAAACAAGCGCGTGTTTGGAATATTGCGCTTTGTGCGGTACTTGTTATCGGCGTGGCGTTCTTCGTGATCGGCTTACCTGCGATTGCGACGAAGACAGCAATTTCTTCGGGCGGCAGCGGTGACGGCTGGACGGGGAACTACTAATCCAAACGGTGAAGAAAAGCCAAACGGTGGGGGCAAAGGAATGATAGCGAACGTACAAAGTTATGCCTTGAACGGCTTGGAAGGGGTGGCGGTGACCGTAGAAACGGACGTTTCCCGCGGAGTACCCGCCTACGACATTGTAGGCTTGCCGGATGCGGCGGTGAAGGAATCGAAGGAGCGGGTGCGTAGCGCTATCAAGAACAGCGCGTTGAATTTCCCTATCCAAAAAATTACCGTCAACCTTGCGCCTGCGTACGTGCGCAAAGAAGGTACGGCGCTGGATTTGCCGATTGCGGTGAGTTTGCTTGCCGCGGAAGGGGATATCAAAACCGATCTTTCGGGCATTGTCTTCGTTGGAGAGTTGGCTTTAAGCGGCGACCTGCGTCCGATTACAGGCGTGTTGCCGTTGCTCATTTCGGCAAAGGAAAAGGGGTATCACACCTTTATTTTGCCGCAAGGGAACGCAAGTGAAGCATCCTACGTATGCGGTGTGACCGTCTATGCGGCGAAGAACTTACGGGAAGTGGTGGACCACTTGAAAGGCGAAAAACCCCTTGAATGCGTACCTGCCGCCACTTTTTCGGCAGGAAAATCGCAAAAGAGTGCGCATGATTTATCCTTTGTAAAAGGACAACCGATTGCAAAACGGGCGCTCGAAGTAGCGGTGGCAGGCGGCCACAACATTTTGTTCGTAGGCCCGCCGGGGAGCGGTAAAACCATGTTAGCGCGCTCCATTCCGTCGGTACTGCCCGAAATGCAATTCGACGAAGCGTTGGAAATCACAAAAATCCACTCGGTTGCTGGGGTACTTGGCGAAGACGGGATTGTTAGCATCCGTCCTTTCCGTACGCCCCACCATACGGCGACGACGGTGTCGCTGTGCGGCGGCGGGAATAAATCCGTCCACCCTGGGGAAATTAGTTTGGCACACGGCGGCGTTCTTTTCTTGGACGAACTGCCTGAATACAAACGCTCTGCGTTAGAAGCGCTCCGTCAACCGTTGGAAGACGGCGTGATTACCATCTCGCGGGCAGGCGGTACAGTCACCTATCCCGCGTCCTTTATGCTCTGCGCGAGTATGAACCCTTGCCCGTGCGGCAACTACGGCAGCGAAAAGCGCCGTTGCACCTGTACGCCGCGTGACATTCGTGCGTACCGTGCGCGTATATCTGGGCCGCTTTTGGATAGAATTGATATACAAGTAGAAGTGGACGGCGTTGAATACGACGATTTGGTTTCGGACGAAGTCGGGGAAACGAGTGCGGCGGTCAAGGCAAGAGCAGACAGCGCGCGTAAAATCCAACGGATGCGTTTTGACGGCTCGTCGGTAAAGACGAATGCGGAAATGGGGGCGCAGGAACTTCGGGAATATTGCGTTCTTTCCCCCGAATGTGAACAAGTTTTAAAAGATGCCTTCGAAACCTTGCGGCTTTCGGCGCGTGCTCGCGCACGTATTTTGAAAGTTGCGCGGACGATTGCGGATCTGGAACTTTCGGAAGAAATTACCGCCGAGCACTTATACGAAGCAATATCCTATCGCACGTACGGTGCAGGAGAAGATTGATATGACGGGATTTTTGGTGTATTTGTTGGCACTCATGCTCATTAGTTTGCTTGCCTTTTGGCAATACGCATCCGACAAGATGCGCGCGAAAAACGATTTGTGGCGAATCCCCGAAGGGGCTTTGCTCGCGCTTGGCTTTTTCGGCGGGGCAATCGGCGCACTCGTGGGGATGTACTGGTTGCGCCATAAAACCAAGCACTGGTATTTTTGGGTTATCAACTTTTTAGGCTTGGCGTGGCAACTTACCGTAGCGATATATCTTTTGGCGGTAGGTATCTAAATGTGGTCGCAGGAAGAAAAATGTCTGCTTTGGCTGGATAGTTTCTCGATCGAATCTGCCCAAAAATATGCGCTACTGCGCTCGGCGGGCGGAGCGGTAAGCCTGGTGAAAAATTTTTCCGTCTATGCGTCGGCGCTGGATAAAGAGAAATCCGCGCAAATGCAGGAAACCTTGCAAAGCGACAAGTATTTTTTATCCCTGAAAGATCGGCTGGAACAGGAAAAGATTACCCCTGTTTTCTACGGCACAGACGGGTATCCCGACGGCTGGCTTTCCTTGTCGGATGCGCCTTTGTGTCTATACGCAAAAGGGAATCTTCGGTTGCTGCGGGAACGCAAATTTGCGGTCGTGGGATCTCGGAAGACGACGGAAACGGGTAGAAAACTTGGCAGAAAAATTGCACAGGAGATCGCGCCGCATTTTGCGGTTGTCACAGGCTCGGCGGACGGCGGCGACGAATCGGCGATACAAGGCGGCTTGCAGGGCGGTAAGGTGATTTGTTTTTTGGCGGGTGGTTTTTCCGCAGCGCCAAAGGAAAATCCGTTGCTTGCGTCGGTGGAAAAGCAAGGGCTGTTGGTAACGGCTTGCCCGTACGATACGCCCGTTAGAGTGTATTCCTACGAAGTCCGAAATAAGTTGCTTGCGGCGCTTTGCGAAGGCGTTTTGGTACTTGGTGCGGCGAAAAAGAGCGGTGCGCTCATCACCGCAAAATACGCCAAAGAACAGGGTAAAAAAGTATTTGCTATTCCCTATTCTCCGTCCGTTCTGGCGGGGGAAGGCTGTAACGCCTTGATCAAGGACGGCGGTTTTTTAACGGAAACGACGGACGATATTTTGGGGAAATATGGGATCACGGCAACGAAAAAACAAGCGGTTTTTTTGACCGAAACGGAACAAATGCTTGTTGATATTTTGAAAGAAAAAGGGGAACTGCACGCGGCGGAGATTTCCAGGCTGGCAGGAATACCGATTTTCAAACTCACCGCTATTTTGTCTTCGCTGGAAGTCAAAGGCGGCGTGGTAAAATTAGGGGGCAACCGATATTCGGCGCTCTAACACAAAGGAAGAAATCCCGCAAGGGTTAACCAAAGCAATATCGTCCGAACCAGCCCAAAAGCCGTCTTTGGAACGCTTTACGGCTTGTCGTCATCATATTACTTTAGTTAAATAATTATAGTCAATTCATTAAAAGAAGGGAAACGAATGGATCTTATTATCGTTGAGTCGCCTTCCAAGGCGAAAACCATTGAAAAGTATTTGCAAGGCAAATACATTGTGCAAGCGTCCGCAGGGCATATCCGCGACCTGCCCGTACACTCGTTAGGGGTGGATATTCGTAATAACTACGAACCGAAGTATGTCACATCCGAAGGGAAAGAAGACATCATCGCGCGTTTGACGGCGGCGATGAAACGGGCTGGAAAAGTCTATCTCGCAACCGACCCTGACAGAGAAGGGGAAGCAATTTCTTGGCACTTGCAAACCATTTTGGGCTTAGATGAAAACGCCGAAAACCGTATCGAGTTTAACGAAGTCTCGAAAACGGCAATCGAAGAAGCGTTGTCAAAGCCCAGAAAAATAGACTACGGTCTGGTGGATGCGCAACAAGCGCGCCGCGTGCTTGACCGTTTGGTGGGGTATAAACTTTCCACCCTGCTCAACCATAAAATTATCGACGAAGCCGCAGACGGCCGCCGTAGCCTTTCCGCAGGGAGAGTGCAATCGGTTGCCCTGCGTTTGATTGTGGAAAGAGAACGTGAAATCACCGCTTTCAAGCCCGAAGAATACTGGAACGTTACGGTAGAACTTGCGGACGAAGACGGCAAATATGCGCCTTTCAAGGCGATGCTTGAAAAGAAGGGAACGAAGAAGTTTAAGCCTTCTTCCCAAGCCGAAACAGACGGAGTGCTCGCAGCGATTTCCGCAGGCGAATACATCGTAAAAAAAGTCAAAAAATCGGTGGTGAAATCGCACGCGCCCGCACCGTTCACAACGAGTACTTTGCAACAAGACGCATCGGCGAAACTCGGGTTTAGTTCCCCTGATACAATGTCGCTTGCGCAACATTTGTACGAAGGTATGAAGACGTCGAGTGGCGACCACGTTGCGTTTATTACCTATATGAGAACGGACTCTGTCCGCGTATCGAGCAGCGCACAGGCAAAGGCGTTGCAATACATTCGCACTAACTATGGTGATGATTACGTGCCTGCAAAGCCCAACGTGTACGCAACGAAGAAAGGGGCGCAGGACGCGCACGAAGCCATCCGTCCTATTGATATGAATATGACCCCCGACAAGGCGAAAGGCTTGTTGGACGCGCGTCACCATAAACTTTATAAACTCATCTACGAACGTTTCTTGGCGTCCCAGATGTCCGAAGCAAAGTACAACAGCGCGCAAATGGAAATTGAAAACAGCGGCTACGGCTTTAAGGCAAGCGGCAGGGTACTGCTCTTCCCTGGTTTCACGGCGGTTTATCAAGATTTTTCGCAAAAGAGTGACGAAGACGGTGTGGATAACACGAAACTTCTTCCCGATCTTTCCGAAGGGGATAAGCCCTTGCAAAAGGGGATCAAGCATGAGCAAAAGTTCACCAAGCCCCCCCTGCGTTATACGGACGCGTCCCTTGTAAAAATGATGGAAGAAAAGGGGATCGGCCGTCCTTCTACCTATGCGACCATCATCGCAAAACTCAACCAAAAATACGTCAAGAAAGACGGCAAATATATGGTGCCCAACCCCATTTCCTACGAAGTAGTGGATATGCTTGTACAATGTTTTGAAGACATTATGGACGTCACGTTCACGGCAGGGATGGAAACCAAACTCGACGACATTGAAGAAGGCGGAATTGACTGGCGTGACGTAATCGGCGGGTTCTATCCTGGTTTTGAAAGAAAGTTGCGCGATGCATCTTCTTACGGTGACGAAAAATCGGGGGAAATCTGTACCAAGTGCGGATGCGAAATGATCCGCCGCACCAGCAAGTTTGGGAAATACCTGGCTTGCTCGAACTATCCCGAATGTCAAAACATCATCAGCGAAACCGAACAGGAAATTTCGGCGGTGAAGTGTCCGAAATGCGGTGAAAACATGGTGGTCAAGAGCGGAAAATTCGGCAAATTCTTGGCTTGCCCGAGTTATCCCGATTGCAAAACCACGCTGCCGATGGAAACGGACGAACTTCCCAAACTTGTGGGCAAGTGTCCCGATTGCGGCGCGACGATGAGCGAAAGAAAATCCAAAAAGGGCAAAGTATATTACAGTTGCTTGGGCTACCCAGATTGCAAGTTTATGAGTTGGGATATCCCCACAGGGGATAAATGCTCGGCTTGCGGCTGTGCGATGGTGCAGGTTGGCAAGAACGTCAAATGCTCGAACAAGGACTGTGCAGGCAACCGCCCAAAGAGAAAGAGTTTCGCGATGGCGGAACCCATTGACTTCCCGCCTGCCGCGGAAGAACCGCCCATCTATGACGATTATTACGGACAGGAAGACTAAACGATGAAACAAACGACGGTGACAATCATAGGTGCAGGGCTTGCGGGCTGTGAGGCGGCGCATTATTTGGCGTCGCGCGGCATTCCCGTCCGCCTTGTCGAAATGAAACCGAAAAAATTTACCCCTGCGCACAGCAGCGAAGGGTTTGCGGAACTCGTATGCTCGAACTCGCTTAAAAGCGATGATTGCTACGCAAACGCCTGCGGTTTGTTGAAAGAAGAAATGCGCATTTTGGGTTCAATCACGATGGATGCGGCGGAGTACGCACGCGTGCCAGCAGGCGCGGCTTTGGCGGTAGATCGGGAAAAGTTTTCCGGTTTTATCACCGAAAAGTTGCGTTCTATGCCGAACGTAGAGATCCTTTCGGAAGAAGTGCTTTCCGTACCGATGCCCGCCCCTGACGGTGACGAATACGTCATTCTTGCGACGGGGCCGTTGACTGCGGATGCTTTGAGCGAAGATATTCAGCGTTTGACGGGCGGCGCGTTGCACTTCTTTGACGCGTCCGCGCCCATTGTTGCGGCAGATAGCGTGGATATGTCCTGTGCGTTCACAGGGGATCGCTACGGCAAAGGTACGGGGGATTATATAAATTGCCCTATGACGAAAGACGAATATTACGCGTTTGTCGAAGAGCTTTTAAACGCCGAACGTGCCCTTTTACACGAGTTCGAGAAAGAGGAAATCTTTGAAGGCTGTATGCCGATAGAAGTAATGGCGTCGCGGGGAAAAGATACTTTGCCCTACGGCACGTTAAAGCCCGTAGGGCTTTTCGGGGAAGACGGAAAACGTCCGTTTGCGGTATTGCAGCTTAGAAAAGAAACGCAAAGCGGAGAAACGTATAATCTCGTAGGGTTTCAAACGAATTTGAAATTTCCCGAACAAAAACGGGTGTTTTCAATGATACCCGCCTTGCGAAACGCCGAGTTTTTACGCTACGGCGTAATGCATAGAAACACGTTTATTCACTCGCCAACCGTGTTAAATCGTAATTTTTCGTTTAAGAATAATAAACGGCTCTTCTTTGCAGGACAACTTACGGGCGTAGAAGGCTACGTGGAAAGCGCGTCCAGCGGACTGATGGCGGCGATTGCGATTGTGGACGAAGTATTTAACCGTCCGACCCTTTGCTTAGGCGAAGAAACGGCTACGGGTTCTTTGCAAACGTATATTTCTACCCCGAACGCTAATTTCCAGCCTATGATCGCAAACTACGGTATTTTAGCGCCTATGCAGGAGCGTATCAGGGATAAA
>JAZOLF010000054.1:0-18498 GCA_045652785.1 Candidatus Scatosoma sp.
ACGGGGTTAAAGTAGCGAAGAAGAATAATCGTCCACTCGTTGTCCGCTTTCCAAACGTCCGTCATAATGTTTTCCATCATGAGTTTCGTCGCCCCGTAAGGGTTGGTTGTTGACAAGTGGCAATTTTCGTCCAACGGCAATATTTCAGGCGTGCAGTAAACGGCTGCCGACGACGAGGAGATAATCTTCTTCACGTTATATTTTTCCATCACTTGCAACAAATTAACCGTGCCGCTGATATTATTTTCATAATATTTCAAGGGCAAGCGGCAACTTTCGCCCACCGCTTTGAACGCCGCAAAGTGAATAACCGCGTCGAACTTATGCGCCGAGAAAATCTTTTCAAGCGCGGCGGTATCGCGAATATCATTTTCGTAGAAAGTAACGGTTTTTCCCGTAATCTGTTGCACGCGGCGCAAACTTTCATAACTGGAATTCGAAAGATTGTCCACCACGACAACGTTATAATTTTTATTCAAGAGTTCGAGTACTGTATGCGAACCGATATAGCCGCTGCCGCCCGTGACAAGGATAGTTTTCATATACGTTCCACTCCTATTTCTAATTTTTATTATACCAAAGACGGCATAGCCGTCTTATTCTTATTCGTCGTCATCGTCCGCAAAAAGTTCGTTGTAGCGCGAACGGATTTTAAGCACCTTTTGACGGGTAGTTTTTACCACCTTGATTTCCAAGCACTTGTACTTCAAAACTTCGCCAACGGGGGGAATGCCGCCGCATTCTTCCATCACCCAACCGCCAACGGTGTTCGCTTCGAAGTTTTCGTCTTCCTGCTCCATATCGTACAGGGCGAAGAACTCACCCAAGTCGCACTTGCCGTCCACCCAGTATTCCTTGTCGGAAATCAAGCCATACAGCACTTCTTCTTCGTCGTGTTCGTCCCAAATGTCGCCCACCAACTCTTCCAAAATATCTTCCAGGGTGACAATCCCAACAACGCCACCGTATTCGTCAGCAACCGCCGCCATATGCACTTTTTCCTTTTGCAACTGTTTGAGCAAAGTGGAAATGCGGGTGTATTCCGTCGTGAATACAATTTCCTGCACGATACTTTGTACGTTTTGCGCGCCGCTCAAATAAGCCAAGAAAAAGTCGCGTTCATGGATAATCCCCACCATATTGTCGATCGTTTCTTCATAGACAGGCAAACGGGAATATCCGTGCTTGCGGAACACCTGGCAAATATCGTCCATCGAAGAACGGATATTGACCGCAATAACGTCCACGCGGGGTACGAGTATATCTTCCACCTTTTGGTCGTCAAATTCAAGTGCAGACCGCACAAGTTCAGATTCGTCTTCTTTGAGCGTACCGTCTTCTTCGGCTTCATCGACCAAAGACATCAATTCTTCGTCGGTAATCGAATCATCTTTCTTCAAGCGGAATACCTTTGTAAGCATCCATTTAAACCCGTCGAAAATCTTACAAATCGGCATCAAAATCCAGTAGAAAAACTGCATCAACGGATATACAATAAAGCAAAACTTTTCGGGATAAACGCTGGCGAGATACTTGGGTGTGATTTCACCAAACAGCAACACGACAGCCGTCAGCACGGCGGTAGATACCGTTGCGCCGACGCTTTCGCCCAAAAGTTGCACAAACAAAACCGTCGCAATCGCGGATGCGGTCAGGTTGACGATGTTATTGCCAACCAAAATCGCGGTGACCAACTTGTCGTACTTTTCGTCCGCAAAAGCAACCACCGCTTTTGCATTACGCTTACCAAGCGCGGCGAAACTTTTCAGCTTAATCTTGTTCGCGCAGGAATACGCCGTTTCCGTGCCCGAGAAAAAGCCAGAAAGCAAAATGAGTACGACAATGATGATAGTTAGAGATAGCGGGTCCATAATTCCTCCATAGGTAATTTTTTTCGTTTTACAAAACCCTGTAAATATTGTTCGGTGAAAATATTTATATTTTCTACCACACGTTATTATACTATACTTCTTGGAACTTTGTCAACGGTGTACCCGCCCCCAAACCGCTTTTTTTGCCTTTTTCGCCCTTTTTTTATAAAAAAAAGGCGCATAATGACAATCCGACCAACAAAAAAGCCGCCCCCGCCCACCTTTCTTCCTTTCCTAAAACGGCGGCGTTTCCCGCACCATCCGCGCTCCTTTTATCCGTTTTTGCGTCGGCATTCAACCCGCCGCGCCTTTCTTCCCGTGCGCGCTTGAAATGGGAATAGGGTTGCATCCACGCAGGAAAAAATCCCCAAACTGCCGACCGAGCCGCATACGCCAACCCGTCGAACGCATCCGAGCGAACAAATCGTAAACAGCCCATCACCAAAAGCAAAAACCCACCGATACTAAACGCGTCCGCAAAACCCAAAAGGGGGTTATTCCACCCCCCACGCAAAAGAAAAATTCCACCCGTAAGCAGCACGGCTTTTATAAACGCTATGCGCCATCTTTTACCCATCATTTCCCACATTTTCCGCACCTTTCATTCGAACAAAATGACCCGCTGAAATCTCGGTTAAACACGTACCTGTCCCTATGTTTTCCCCGATTTTTTCATCAAACGGCAAGCGTTTTTTGCGCCCAGCACGGCTGGGATCAGGCAAGGGAATTGCTGATAACAAGGATTTTGTATATGGGTGTTTTGGCTTTTCAAACAAGCGTTCCGACGGTGCAATTTCCACAATTTGCCCTGCATACATTACCGCCACCCGATCGCAAAAATATTTCACGACGGATAGATCGTGCGCAACGAACAAAACGGTCAACCCTTTCTCTTTCTTTAAATCGGATAGCAGGTTGATTACCTGCGCCTGTACGGACACGTCGAGCGCAGAAACAGGCTCGTCCGCGATGATAAATTCAGGTTCTAAAACGATAGCACGGGCGATCCCGATCCGTTGTCGCTGTCCGCCTGAAAACTCGTGCGGGTATCGACCGAGTGCCGAGAGCGGCAACCCCACTTCCGACAGCGCTTTTTCCACCTTGTTGTCCAAAGTTTTTCCACGTTTTTCGCCGTGAACAACCAGCCCTTCGGACAAGATTTCCTTGACCGTCATTCGGGGGTTGAGCGATGCAATCGGGTCTTGGAAAATCATTTGGGCCTTTTTAGCAAACGCTTTGCGTTCCTTCCCCTGCAAGCCCAAAATTTCCTGCCCGTGAAAGCGTGCCGAGCCGCCGTCCGCAGGGTAAATGCCGAGTACCGTTCTGCCCACCGTCGTTTTGCCGCAGCCGCTCTCCCCGACCAAGCCGAAAGTTTCCCCTTTCTCCACCGAAAAGGAAACGCCGTGCAAAACCTGCGTTTTTCCAAACTTTTTCACCAAGCGATCGACCGTCAAAAGTGCGCTCATACCCGTTCTCCTTCCCCTTTCGTCCGTTTACCTTCCCACTCCACTTTCGGGGCGTTCGGATGGAGTAGCCAAGTTGCCGCAAAGTGTGTTTCACTCACTTGAAATAAGGGGGGTTCCTTTTCAAAATCAATCTTCATCGCATACGGATTTCGGGGCGCAAACGCATCCCCCTTACATCCCCCCACAATCACAGGCGGCGCACCCTCAATGGCAGGCAATCGCCCATCCGCCGTCAAAGACGGTGACGAAGAAAGCAGCGCCCAAGTATAAGGATGCCGCGCGTCGTAAAATACTTCTTTTGCCTTGCCGTATTCGACAACCTTGCCCGCGTACATCACCGCTACGCGGTCAGCGATATTCGCCACCACGCCAAGATCGTGTGTGATGAACAAAACGGAGAGTTCCCGCTCCTTTTGCAACCGCTTTATGAGTTCCAAAATTTGCGCCTGCACCCGCACGTCCAGCGCGGTCGTCGGCTCGTCGCAAATCAAAATCGCAGGGTCGGCGGCAAGCGCAATCGCAATCACAATCCGCTGCCGCATCCCGCCAGAAAATTCAAACGGATAGGCGCGAAACCGCCGTTCGGCGTCCGTGATCCCCACTTCCCGCAGCAGCGCCAGCGCCCGCTCTTTCGCCTGTTTTTTCGTGATCATGGGCAGCCCCTTTTTCTTGCGTTCGGGGTTTTTAATCAGCATCGTTTCCATGAGTTGTTTCCCCACCCGCATAATGGGATTCAAGGACGAAAACGGGTCTTGAAATACCATCGCAATCGTCCCCCCGCGCAGGGTGCAAAGTTCCCTTTCTTTGCATTTCAACCCATCCCTGCCCCCATAAAAAGCCTTTCCGCCCGTGATTTTTGCATTCGGGGGCAGCAACCCCATCAAGGCTTTCGCTGTTGCCGATTTTCCGCAACCGCTCTCCCCGGCCAACGCCAAAGTTTCCCCCTTTTTCAAGAAAAAAATTAACTAGCGAACCGCCTGCACTTCCCCTTCTTCCGCTCGAAAAACCACGGATAAATTTTCCACCGATAATACCACTTCTTTCATCATTACTCCGAAAACCGCATAGACGGATTAAACGCATCGCGCAGCCCGTTCCCCACCAAGTTGAAACATATCATCACAAGCGCTAAAAACAACGCGGGCAGCAATAGGGTGTGCGGCGAACTTTCCAGCGCCGTTTTCCCAAGTTCAATCAGCGTACCAAGACTCACCGCCCCTGCCCCCGAAAGGTTAACAATCCCAAGATAAGTGAGCGTCGTTTCCAGCGCAATCACGCTTGGAATAAGCATCGCCGCCGACGTGACAATCGTCCCGATACTGTTGGGAAGAATGTGCCGAAAAATAATTCTTCGGTGGCTTGCGCCCAACGCACGCGCCGCCATCACGTACTCACGGTTTTTGTAGCGGTAGAACTGCTTTCTCGTCAGCGACGCCGTCGAGATCCAACCCGTCGTCAAAAAGGCGAATAGAAAGGAAACAATCACCCCGACTTTCGCCGCCAAGTGGTAGGAAAACAGGGTGACAACGACCGTAAACGGCACGCCCGCCAAAATGTCGGTAATCCGCTCCATCACAAGGTCGGTCCTTCCGCCGAAGTACCCTTCGATCGCACCATAGATACACCCGATCACCAAATTGAGCGCCGACACGCACAACGCCAACGTGAGCGAAAATCCACCCCCTTTTGCAATCGCCGTCAACATATCTTGCCCAAACGCATTCGTGCCCAGCGCATAGGCAGGATAGCGCCCGTGCATAAAACGATAGTACTCATAATAGCACAGCCGAACCGCATAGCCAGACTGGTTCGCCCTGCCGTAAACGAACGTTCCGTCATCGGACGGAATACGCAACTCCCCGCCATAGGGAGCATAGCCGCCCGCCTGCTCGTCGGTTGGCACACGCAAGTACAGGGGAACAAACTCCCCGTTTTCCAAAATCGGTTTTCCCTTTTTGTCAATCGCGTACCAGTAGTTCCCCCCACCTTCGCCGCGATCAAAGCCGTACAGCCGCTCGCTATCAACAAGCGGATAAAGCACCTGCCGCCCCGTTTCCGTCTGGTAGCGGCACAGTTCCGCAAACCGTTCCGCAGAAAGGTTGATACCGTTTAGAACCCCCACTTCCTTATAACTGTCGATGCGCAGGCGGTACATTTTCGTTCGGTTGCCGTTCGCCGACAGACTATCATATTCCTTCTTGACCTTAATCACGGGATCAAACCCCGTTTCTTTGGCAATCCCCGCAAAGTAGTCGCGGTTGCCTTCGGTAAAGTCACTCACCCTGCCGCCGTCCCAAAAACCGCTGCCGTCGAACACACGCAAATAGGGGCGCTTGTTCGCATACACGCTTTCCTTGTCGTTTAGCGAGTAGGAAGAAACGAGCGGCGCAAGCAAACAAAAGAGTGCCAAAAGCCCGATCACCAGCAACGCCACAACCGAAGATTTGTTCTTTTGAAACCTATCCCAAGCATCCTTCAAATACCCTTTCGGTGGCGTGGAAACCGTATTCAACGCGGACACGGTATCCCCTTTTTCAACAAATTCAAACCATTCTTTTTGTAATTCTTCCACGTTTTCACCTTTGCCCGATACGCACTCTGGGGTCAATCAAGCCATAACTTAAATCGACAATCAGCCCCGCCGCCAACCCCACGAACGTGTAGAATGCGGACAGCATCATAAAGAAATTATAATCCTGCGATAGGATTGCGCCCAAGTACAATTCCCCTACGCCTGGAATGGAAAATATGCGTTCAATAATCATCGAGCCGCTCAAAATCCCCACAAACGAGCCAAGCACCGCAGGCAGCACGACCACCGCGCTATTTTTGAACGCGTGACGGACGGTTGCCTGCGCCTTCGTCAATCCCTTTGCCCGTGCAAGTAGCATATATTCCCCCGTCAGCGTTTCGGTGAGTTCCGCACGGGTAATCCGTGCAAACCCTGCCATCGTTCCAAGTGAGAGCGCGGTGACGGGCATCACCAACGACAGGAGCATTTCACCCGACAGCCACATATCGGTAGGCGCCATCAGCGGTGGCAGCCAACCCAGCCGATAATACAGGAGTGATTGCAACAAAAACGCCACGACAAAGGACGGGACGGAGATCGCCACCATCACCAAAGTTGAGATCAAATAATCCTGCCATCGGTTTTTTTTCAAAGCCGCAAACACCCCCAAAGCAATCCCGACAGGGATGCTAACGAGAATGGAAAAAAGGTTGACAATCATGGTCGCAGGCAAGCGTTCAACGAATACCTGCCCCACGTCAAGCCCTGTTTTATACTCTTCACCGATCCCCCAGTCGCCCTGCAACAACACGTTCTTCCAGTAGAGAAAAAACTGCACGGGGATCGGCTTGTTGTACCCCATTTTTTCACGCCTTGCTTGAATGAGCGGCGCGTTCACACCATACTTGGACGCGTCGGGCAACGGCAGCAGCCGAATAAGCGTGAAAGAAATCGCCATAATCACGAAGAAAGTCAAAAGCATCAGCCCGATACGCTTTAACGCATATTTCCACATACGCACCGCCTTTATTTATAATTGATTTGCCCACCCGCACGGCGGACGAATTTCCCCCATTCCGCATCGTCGTAGGCAAAGCGCACATACTTCACGCCGCCATAGCCAAGCACAGGATTATACGTTTCCGTCGGGTAGGAAAGTTTTTGGGAAAGCAAGTAAAAACTGCCGTCCTGCAACATGGGAATATAACTGTACGAAGACAGGATTTTACCTTCCAGCCCCGCCAAGATTTGCAAGCGGACTTCGTCTTCTACTACGCCGTAGCCGAAGTTATATTCCTTGCCATCCACGCGCACCGTCGTACCGTTGAGCGCCTGTCCCCACTCCGTCAAAGTCATCGTCACCCCACCCTGTACGTCGAGTGTCAACGTAATTTTTTCGGTGTCATACCAGCCGTCGCAATAGGGTTCAAAGATGGGGTTGGTGTAATATTGAATGGTGCTAAACGGGTTCAAAAGCCCGCCAGACCAGCCCGCCAACACGGTATCGCTTTCCCCGCCGCGGATTTTTTCCTGCCAAGTGTTCCCATACGGCACACTTTCCACAATGCGCACTCTGCCAGAGAGCCCGACGGGCGCAAGCACCTTTTCAAGTTCCCCGTTGAGATAGTCAATCGTCTTGGTGATAAACGCCGACGACGCAGATACAGCGTATTCGATTTCCACCCTGTCTGTATCTTTCATCCCGTATTTTTGTTTCGCCTGCGCAAAAGCCTGCTTAAAGAGTTCCCCCGCCAAAGTCGGGTTGTACCCCGTAATCGACGAAGTTGCCTTATCCAAATCCCCGCCGAAATCATCAACGTTCACACCGTAAAAATCACAAAGTACTTGTTTTGCCTGCGCGGTGTCGCGATAGGTTTCACCCGTATCTACGTTCCAAACGTCCTGCCCGCCGAGTAATCCGTAAGCACCGCTACGCGCAGGGGATATCGTCGATGCAAAGAATTCCTTTTGATAGGTGACCGCCATCGCTTTACGGAAAGTTTCCAGCGCCAAAATGCGCTTATGCACACCTGCGCCTTCCCGCAATTTTAATCCGTTTTCATCCCCGCACAAAATCAAAAAGAACACCGTTTGTCCTGGCTCGGAGTACGCATAATCGGAAGAACGGTACTCCGAATAGTCTTCCGCCTGCAAGCCGTAAGTGTCTAACTCCCCGCGCAAAAACATTTGCTTTTGAGTAGAAAATTCGGTAACACGGCGGGAAATAATCTTCGTCGGCGCGTACATGCCCCCGTGTTTTCCATCCGACCAACCATACCAAGCGTCGTTGCGCTCAAAGGTCATTTGCTGTTCGGGCAGGTATTGCGTCAAGCGATAGGGCCCATAAGACGCCGCCGTTTCCTTGCTCGTATTATAGCCGTCTCCCCCTTGTAAGGACTTTTCATACAAGTCCTTTTTCACAATCCAGTTGTCCGTCAGCGCATACAAAAGGTGAAACCCTTTTAAGGATTTTTCCAGCACGATGGTAAAGGCATATTCTCCCGTTTCAAAGATACCAACGTCGTCAAAGGAGAGTTTTTCCGCACCCGCGCCAGCCTTTCCCAAGTTATATTGTTCGGCATTTTTTATCACCATATCGCCCGTATAATAACTGGACGCGCGATAGTTCAAAAGTTCAGGGTCTAAAAGCCGTTGCATGGAATAGACGTACGTTTCCGCATTGATGGGCGTGCCGTCTTCCCATTTTGCCATCGGGTTTAATGCGATTTCGTACGCATACCCGCTTTCCGCTGACTGCGGAATGCCCCATTTTTCGTCCGCCTTATATTGCAAAGTGACGTCCACAGGTTCCGCCGCCGCCATTTCAGGGCGGAGTTCATACCCCGAAAAATCGTCGTTAAAGAAGAAGGCGTATAACCCCAAAGTAGTATAATCATTCACGTACGCATCGTCACTCGTCCGATAGGTGTGCGGGTTCCACGTTGACGGCGCAGTTTGATAGGTATCCCGATAGGTATATTCCCCAGCGCCCCCTTTCTTCTTGCCGCAACCCGCAAAAGTCGCCGTCACGCACCCGACCGCCGCAAGTGTTATCGTTCCCATTCTCAATGCCCTATTTTTCATCATTCACACTCCTTTTGTATAATTTTGTGTTATACCATTTCAAAATATACGCAACCATGTCCAAACCCGTTTTTATGAGAGAATACATTTTATAAGTTTTGCTTATGTTTTACACCGCTATAAAATAGTTGACGAAAATCCTGCAAATGTGTTATACTATTACTAACGATTTTTATAATAAAAATCGACACCCAGCACGGGCTAATAAGGAGCGACTTATGGAAAAACAAAGAATTGAAACCACTTGCGTACAAGGCGGCTACACACCTGGCAACGGCGAACCCCGTCAAGTGCCCATCATTCAAAGCACCACTTTTAAATATTCAACCAGCGAAGATATGGGCAAATTGTTTGACTTGGAAGCAAGCGGTTATTTTTATTCCCGGCTTCAAAACCCCACCTGCGATACGGTAGCGGCAAAAATTTGTGCTTTGGAAGGCGGCAGCGCGGCAATGTTGCTCTCTTCGGGACAGGCAGCAAACTTCTTTGCCATCTTCAACATCGCAAACTGCGGCGACCACGTGGTATGCTCTACCAGCATCTATGGCGGTACGTTCAACCTGTTTGCGGTCACGATGAAAAAAATGGGCATTTCCTTTACCTTCATTGATCCCGATTGCACGGAAGAAGAATTGAACGCCGCATTCCAAGAAAACACGAAAGCGGTATTCGGGGAAACGGTTGCAAACCCTGCACTCACCGTTTTGGATATCGAAAAGTTCGCAAAAGCGGCGCACGCACACGGCGTACCTTTGATCATCGACAACACGTTTGCGACCCCTATCAACTGCCGCCCGTTTGAATTCGGCGCAGACATCGTCACCCACTCCACCACCAAGTATATGGACGGTCACGGCGTTGCGGTTGGCGGCTGTATCGTTGACAGCGGCAACTTTAACTGGATGGCGCACAAGGAAAAATTCCCTGGTCTTTGCACCCCAGATGCAAGTTATCACGGCATCACCTACGCTGAAAAATTCGGCCAAGCGGGCGCATATATCACCAAAGCGACGGCACAACTTATGCGTGACTTTGGCTGCACCCAGTCCCCGCAGAGCGCATTCTATCTCAACTTGGGGCTTGAAAGCCTGCACGTGAGAATGGAACGCCATTGTTTGAACGCGCAAAAGGTTGCGGAATATTTGGAACAAAACGAACAAATCGCGTGGGTAAACTACCCTGGTCTTACATCCAACAAGTACCACATCCTGGCGCAAAAGCAAATGCCGAACGGCACCTGCGGCGTTGTTAGTTTCGGCGTGAAAGGCGGCAGAAAAGCGGCTGAAAAGTTCATGAAAGCCCTGAAAATCATCGCAATCGAAACGCACGTTGCGGACGCGCGCAGTTGTTGTTTGCACCCTGCAAGCGCAACCCATCGCCAAATGAACGAAGAAGAATTGATTGCAGCGGGCGTACCTGGTGATTTGGTTCGTCTTTCCTGCGGTATTGAAAATTATCAAGATTTGATTGACGATATTTGCCAAGCGTTGAAAACCCTGTAAGCAGGAAAAAACGCCGAAAAAGCGGTAGAAAACACGCAAAAAAAGGCGTGAAAAACGCATAAAAACGTGTAAAAAACCACAAAAAAATAGCAAAAAAACGCCCAAAAATAGAGCGTTTTCTACAAAGGATTTGCATATGCCTATTAAAATTCCCAACAACTTACCCGCCGTAAAAACTTTGGAAAGCGAAAACATTTTCGTTATGACGGAAACCCGCGCGATGACGCAGGACATTCGTCCGCTGAAAATTCTCATTTTGAATTTGATGCCGAAGAAGATAGAAACGGAAACCCAACTGGCGCGGCTTTTGGGGAACACCCCTTTGCAGGTGGAGATGGAACTCATCCATACCAAATCGCACCAGTCGAAGAACGTCACACCCGAACACCTTTTAGCGTTTTACAAGACTTTTGACGAAGTAAAACACCGTAAGTTCGACGGCATGATCATCACGGGCGCTCCCGTTGAGCATATCGACTTCGAAGAAGTAGAATACTGGCAGGAACTTTGCGAGATTATGGAATGGAGTAAAACCCACGTCCATAGCACTTTCCACATTTGTTGGGGGGCGCAAGCGGGGCTGTATTACCATTACGGTATCCAGAAACAACAAATGGACGAAAAAATGTTCGGGGTATTCCCCCACGTTGTCGATCACAAGCCGTCCATTTTGTTCCGCGGATTTGACGAAACGTTTATGGTACCCCACTCCCGCCACACCACCGTACTACGCGAAGACATTGAAAAGGTAAAGGAACTTAAAATCCTTTCGTCTTCCCCCGTTTCGGGTGTTTATGCGGTGTCCACAAAGAACGGTAGGCAAATCTTCATCACGGGGCATTCGGAATACGACGCAAACACGTTAAACGACGAATACCGCCGTGACCTTTCGCAGGGCAAGCCTATTCACCCGCCCGTCAACTATTTCCCCGACGGCGATGAAACGAAAGAGCCGCTTGTCACTTGGCGCGCACACGCAAACCTGTTGTACTCCAACTGGTTAAACTACTTCGTTTACCAAAGCACGCCCTACGATATCAAACAAGTATAAGAAAAAGACCTTGCAGTTTGTTGCAAGGTCTTTTTTTGGCTTTTTTACGCCTTTATCAGGTCTTTAATTACTTCGCCCGCGATGATTAAACCAACCACCGACGGCACGAATGCAATGCTTGCGGGAATGGCTTTTCCCGTTTCTTCATCGACCACTTTGGCAGGTTGCGGCTCTTCCTTCGAATAGACCACTTTCACGTGGTTAATCCCCCGTTGTTTGAGTTCCCTGCGCATCACGCGCGCCAACGGACAAACGCTGGTTTTGGAGATGTCCGCAACTTCAAAAAGGGTGGGATCGAGTTTATTACCCGCACCCATGGCTGAGATCACGGGCACATTCGCCGCTTTTGCGCGCTCAATGATAGCCAGTTTTGCACTCACCGTATCGACCGCATCCACCACGTAATCAAAAGCGGAAAAATCCACACAATCCGTTTCGGGCAGGTAAAAAATTTCCAGCGTATCCACCGCGCAATTCGGGGAAATGTCCTTTACGCGTGCCTTTGCCGCGTGCGTTTTATACATCCCCACCGTCGAAGAAAGGGCTATAATTTGGCGATTGATGTTGCTTTCGCTTACCTTGTCTGCGTCAATCAACATCAACGCGCCAATGCCGCTGCGAGCAAGGGCTTCCACAACGTAGCCGCCCACGCCGCCGACGCCAAAAACCGCCACTTTGGCATTATGCAACTTTTGTAAACCGTCCGCACCAAGCAGCAGTTCCGTTCTTGAAAAGCGTTCCATATCCGTTCCTTCTTATTTGTTGATTTTTCGGGTAATGAGTTTCGTGATTTCCGTAAAGAGTACCACCGACGCGGACAGCCCAACGCAAATGAGCAATTCCTTCCAGCCAATTGCCGTCAACTGGAAGATGGCAGCAAGGGGCGGAACGAACACCACGGAAAGGGTGAGCGCCAACGAGAAGAGCGCTGCTGCCCAAAGATATAAGTTTTGTTTTTTAAGCGAGAAGATAGAATGGCGAATCGAGCGCACGTCAAAGGAATGGAACGTTTCCGTCAATGCGAGCGTTAAGAACGCCATTGTCGAGCCGTAAGCCTGCCCGTTTTCACCGCCAAGATATACGCCGATATAGAACCCGGCAAGCGTCAATATACCGATATACAGCCCTTGCAGGATAATATTCAGCCCCAACCCGTGCGAGAAAATTCCTTCCTTATCGTTGCGGGGTTTCCGCTTCATCAAATCAGGCTCCCCTTCTTCCATTCCGAGCGCAATCGCAGGGAAGGTGTCCGTGATCAAGTTTACCCACAAAAGGTGCATAGGACGGAGCAAAGTCAACATCGGGCTGAACAGCGTAGCAAAGAAGACGGCAACCACTTCCGCCAAGTTGGACGAAAGTAGGAATTGAATGGTCTTGCAAATGTTGTCATAGATTCGTCTGCCTTCCCCAACCGCCGTGACAATGGTAGCGAAATTATCATCCTGCAACACCATATCCGCCGCGCCTTTGGTGACGTCCGTACCCGTGATCCCCATACCAATGCCGATGTCCGCGCTCTTAATACTGGGGGCATCGTTTACGCCGTCGCCCGTCATCGCCGTGATTGCACCGCGCTTTTTCCAAGTGTTGACAATGCGGACTTTGTGTTCGGGCTGCACACGCGCATACACCGAATATTGCGTAATTTTTTCGTAGAATTCTTCGTCGGGGATTTCCGCCATTTGCGCGCCCGTGATCGCCTGCGAAGGATCGGTGATAATGCCAAGTTCCATCGCAATCGCAACCGCCGTATCAATATGGTCGCCAGTAATCATCACCGCACGAATGCCCGCGTCCTTACAAAGCGCGATAGCATCCTTAACTTCGGGACGAATGGGATCAATCATCCCCGTCAACCCGATAAAGACCATATCCTTTTCCACGTCTTCGGGTTTTACGGACAGGGGCAGAGTTTCGTAGCGCTTAAACGCCGCAGCAAGTACGCGAAGTGCGCGATCTGCCATCCCCTTATTTTGCGCCAAGATTTCCGCACGTTTTTCATCAGAAAGGGGGCAAATTTGCCCGTCAATCCATACATGGGTGCACCTTTTTAAGATTTCGTCGGGTGCGCCTTTTGTATATTGTACCACCCCGCTTACGCTTTCGTGCAGGGTTGTCATCATCTTTCGCATACTGTCAAAGGGCGCTTCGGCTATCCGCTTTTCGTCCTTTTCAAGGTCTGCCTTGTGCATCCCCAGTTTGTATGCGTAGTTGACAAGCGCGCATTCCGTCGGCTCACCAACCGCATCGTTGCTCTCGTCCAAGACCGCATCACTCGCTTGCGCCATCGCGCGGCCAAGCAAGGTTTCGTCGTCGGAATAGAACTCGACCACCGTCATTTTGTTTTGGGTGAGCGTACCCGTTTTATCCGAACAAATTACCTGCGTACAGCCCAGCGTTTCCACCGCCGTCAATTTTTTTACGACGGCGTTTTGCTTTGCCATCTTCGTCATCCCGATCGAAAGAACGATGGTGACCACCGTAGCAAGCCCTTCGGGGATCGCCGCAACCGCCAGAGAAACGGCAACAATGAAACTATCCAAAACGACGTTAAAATCCCAACCAGACGATTTACTAATCAAGTTAAACGCAAAGATAAACAACGCAATACCGAGCACCAAGAAAGACAAAATCTTAGAAAGGGAGTTTAGTTTCTTTTGCAAAGGGGTGACTTCGTCGCTTGCCTGTGCCAAAACGTCGGCAATTTTGCCCATCTCCGTTTGCATCCCCGTCGCAACAACCACCGCAACCGCACGGCCATACACAACGGTTGTACCCATATATAGCATATTCTTCCGATCGCCAAGGGGTACGTCCTTCCCCCCTTCGCAGGTGAGCGTATCCACCGATTTTTCAGCAGGTACACTTTCCCCCGTGAGTGCCGCTTCTTCCACTTTCAAGGATGCGGATTCCAAAATACGGCAATCGGCAGGCACGCTGTCGCCTGCTTCCAAAATCACGATATCGCCCACGACGATATCTTCGCTTTTGACCGCGTGCAAGTTCCCGCCGCGGATCACTTTGCTTGTGGAAGATGTCATTTGTTTCAGGGCTTCGATCGCCTGTTCCGCTTTACCTTCCTGCACAACCCCCAAAATGGCGTTGAGCAACACCACCGCTAAGATGATGAAGAACTCGGCAAACGATTCGTGCCCGCCCTGCAAGCGGTCGATGATGATGGTTGCAAGGTTGACCGCTGCCGCAATCAAAAGCACAATAATCATCGGGTCAACCAACTGTTCAAAGAACCGTTTTACCCAACTCTTTTTCTTGCCTTCGGCAAGTTTGTTGGGTCCGTTTTCCGCCAAACGCTTTTCAGCCTGCGCAGCCGTCAACCCATTTCTATTGCTGCCAACGCCCAACAAAACGTCTTCTGCGGATTGCAAATACTCTTTCATAAAAACTCCTTTGGCGGAAAGAAAAAACTCACACACTATATCCTGCGCACTTTTTCGCCTGTATAGTGTATGAGTCTCATTTTCTAAAACGAACCCGAGCGCAACATTTTTTGCGCCGTGATGACGGATTTCGTCCCGCCTTGCCGCCGCAAGGCGTAAATTACTCCCCCATAAGTGGTATTTTAAGAATACCACACTTGGAAATAAATGTCAATGATTTTGAAAAGTTTTAACGGAAAAATCACAAAAGCAGTATTGTATCGTCAAACCCCGTTTGATGGCCAAGTTCGATTTGCCATAAACCAATCCGTTTCTTTCAAAATCGTGTTATTGTTCGTACAATTCACCGAAACAACGCCGCCTAAGGACGAAACCACGATATTGCCGTTCATCGACCGATGCCCCGTCGTCTTGCCGTCCGAACCATTCACCGCCAGCGTCGTGACGAAAATTTGGTCGGTATAGGGGGCAACGTTGTTGATAAAGGTTTGCGTCGGAAACTTGTTGGCGTTCTCGTTTGTATATTCACTACTGCCTGCGCAACAACAAACGCACACAATTTCGGGCTGAATCACACGCATCAATTCTGACGAACTGGAAGTTTTACTGCCGTGGTGTCCCGCTTTGTAGAGTTTCATCTTCGGTAAGTTGTTGTTTTCTACCAACGATTTTTCGCCCGATTCTTCCAAGTCCCCCGTGAACAAGTAGTGATTGTCGTTTTCGGAGAACATCACGCACACCGAGTAGTTGTTTTCATCGCTGCTCGTTTCGTAGTACTTTTGGTACAAAACGGTCATCGTAATGCCGTTGGCGATTTCCAAAGTACGCGGCATACCGTCCACACCATTCCACCATTCCAACGCGGTATAATGTTTCGTCCCTTCGTTTGCAACCAAATTATCCCGCAAGTTAACATAATTCTTCGAAACGTTCGACGTCGTTTTCTTGCGCGGGAAGTCAATAATCGTGCCAACGTCGTAGTATTCAAGCACCCCGGGAATGTCACTTGTACCGACAAAGCCCGCAATGTGATCTTCGTGCGCGTGGGTAGCGATTACGTATTCGAGTTTCCCATCTTCGCAATATTGATCGACGTATCTTTCAATCGTCGCCGCCGAAGAATACACCGCGCCAGCGTCAATCAAAATATCAACGTCGCCTGCCTTAATGTACGTAGAGTCCCCCGTCGATTGCGTACCCAGTTCCAAGAAGTGGATGCTCAAATTATCCGAAGTGCTAACGTCCCCGCCCGTACTATCGTCAGGCGTGCTATCATCGGGAGTACTATCGTCAGGCGTGCTGTCAGGCGTGCTGTCGCTGGGCGTGCTATCAGGCGTGCTGTCGCCAGGCGTACTATCAGGCGTGCTGTCGTCGGGCGTGCTATCATCAGGGGTACTATCGCTGGGCGTACTGCCATTCGGGGTACTGCTTTGCGTTGCCGACTGGAACGCATCGCTAATACCGTCTAAAATAGCGTCACAGCCCGTTGCGGAAAACACCATAGACAGCGCCAAGCATATCCCCGCTAATTTTTTCCAAGTTTTTTTCATATTATCCTGTCCTATTTTTGAAAAAGCCGTTGCGGTTGTTCGCAACGGCCTTTCTTTACGTTACATAGATTCGTGAATCGTTCTGGAGATTACGTCATCCTGTTGTTCCTTCGTCAATTTGATGAAGTTAACAGCATAGCCCGACACACGAATGGTGAGTTGGGGATATTTTTCAGGATGCGCTTGCGCGTCCAAAAGGGTTTCACGGCTGAATACGTTTACGTTCAAGTGGTGGCCACCTTCGCCAACGTAACCGTCCAACATACTAACAAGATTGTCAACTCTGCTCGACATAATTGTTTCTCCTTATAATTTTATTTTTGTTGGGACACAGCGCGCGATATGTGCGCCTGCCCGATTTTTGGGGCTTTGGCGGCGGTCGAGAATGCTCGGCGCGCTCGCCAAAGGGTAAATCTACCGATTAGTCATCCTTACCAAGGGATGCAGGCGTGATCGAGAAGGTGTTGGAAATACCGTCTCTGGAATATTCGTAAGGCAACTTCGCAACGGATGCAAGGGATGCAACAGCGCCGTTGGAGTCTCTACCGTGCATGGGGTTCGCACCAGGTGCAAGAGGCGTACCGCCACGTCTGCCGTCAGGGGTATTACCCGTCTTCTTGCCATATACAACGTTGGACGTGATCGTCAAAATAGACGTTGTAGGTACGGAATCACGATAGGTGAACTTGCTCTTAACAAAGGTCATAAACGTCTTCAAAAGCCATACAGCGAGTTCATCTGCTCTATCATCGTCGTTACCGTATTTAGGGAAGTCACCTTCGATACGGAAGTCAACTACGATACCATCTTCGTTACGGATGGGATATACTTTCGCATACTTGATAGCGGACAAGGAGTCAGCCGCGCAGGAAAGACCTGCGATACCCGTTGCGAAGAAACGACGAACGTTCGTGTCGTGCAATGCCATTTCCAAAGATTCGTAGCAGTACTTGTCGTGCATATAGTGAATCAAGTTCAAGGTGTTCACGTACAAGTCAGCAAGCCACTTCATCATTTGGGTAAACTTGGATTTTACTTCTTCGAAGTCCAAAGGACCGTCGCCATAGATGGGCAAGTATTCGGGGGAAACCTGCATAGGCTTGCCCGTCACCTTATCCTTCATCATTTCGTCCTTACCGCCGTTGATTGCGTACAACAAGCACTTCGCAAGGTTTGCACGAGCGCCGAAGAATTGCATATCCTTACCAACTTTCATACAACTTACGCAGCAAGCGATACAGTAGTCGTCACCCATTTCAGGACGCATAAGGTCGTCGGATTCGTATTGAATGGACGAAGTACGGATGGAAATTTCCGCGCAGTATCTCTTGAAGTTGATAGGCAAGTTCTTCGACCAAAGCACCGTAAGGTTAGGTTCGGGTGCAGGGCCCAAGTTGTCAAGGGTGTGGAGTACACGGAACGCCGTCTTGGTGACAAGCGATCTACCATCTACGCCCATACCGCCGATAACTTCGGTAACCCAAGTAGGGTCGCCCGAGAAGAGTTCGTTGTATTCCTTCGTTCTCATGAACTTCACGATACGAAGTTTCATGATGAAATGGTCAATGAATTCTTGTGCTTCGGATTCGGTGATCAAGCCCTTATCAAGGTCACGCTTGATGAAAATATCCAAGAACGTGGTGTTTCTACCGATGGACATTGCCGCACCGTTTTGATCCTTAACCGCTGCAAGATAACCAAAGTACAATGCTTGGATTGCTTGTTGAGCCGTTTCAGCGGGCTTGGAGATGTCGCAACCATAAATTTGAGCCATCGCCTTCAACGCCTTCAACGCTTTGATTTGTTCAGCAAGTTCTTCTCTGTCGCGAATTCTGTCGGGGATCATGTCGCCGTTGATCGCCGCCTTGTCGCGTTCCTTCATCTTGATAAGATAGTCAACACCGTAAAGCGCAACACGTCTGTAATCGCCTACGATACGGCCACGGCCATAAGCGTCGGGCAAACCAGTCAAGATGTGCGCGGAACGAGCCGCTCTCATTTCAGGGGTGTAAGCATCTAACACACCTTCGGTGTGAGGTTTACGATATTTCGTGAAGGTTTCTG
>JAZOLF010000055.1:0-3892 GCA_045652785.1 Candidatus Scatosoma sp.
GTTCAACAGTTTGCTTTGGGGCAGAGTTATCAACTATTTGAATCTCTCCGCAAGCAAGGATAAGTACAAATACTTTGGCATGGTAAGGGAGGATGACGACGATGAGTAAGAACTTTACGGCAAAAACTTCCCAAAAATGGTTGCTTTGGAGCATTATTGCTGCGTTGATTGCATTGATCGGTGTAATCGTAATGTTGTTTGCAGGCGTAAACAACGCGCCCTCCACGCAGTCGGGCAAACTGTTGGTTGTCAACGTGACGATGAGCAGTACTGACTACGAAGAAAAGAAAGACGACATCGTAGATATTTGCGAACAAGCGATTGCAGACGCGGGCTTGAAGACCATTCAAAATCCCATCTATGCAGAAGCAGCGTCTGAATCCACGTCCCACACCATCGAGTTTAAGTTTGATACAAATACGGACTTGACGGCTGTAAAAGACGCTTTGAACGTGAAGTTCAACGCGGCTGACAGCGAATATAAGAGCAACTTTATCAGCGTTATGGCGCTCACGCAAGCGGTGCAAGAAAACTTGCCCGGCGGCTACGTCTCCTTCCTGGTTAAGAATATGCTTGCAGGTGTTGTAATCGCCGTGTTGGCGTTTGCATACGTAAGCCTTCGTTACAAACTCTGGAACGGTATCGTGACCTTCGTGACGGCGGCGGCATCGGCTGCAATCACCATCGGCTTGATCATCGCAACGCGCGTTGTTATCACGACGTCTGTGATGTACGCGGTATTGTTCTCGATGGTAGTATCCGTTCTCTGCTCCGTACTCTTCGCGGCGAAGAACCAAAAGGCGGAAAAAGACGGTGCGGATTTGACGAATGCAGATGCTTTGTCTGAAACCGTACCCGTATGCGAAATGGTAAAAATCGGTGCTGTACTTGGCGTAGCGATTGTTGCTATGGCGGTTGTAGGTTTGATCCTTGCGCCCAACTTCGCTTGGTTTGCGCTCATCAATTTCTTCGCGTTGGTTGCAGCGGCATACGGCGCATTGTTGCTCGGGCCTGCGTTGTTCTTGGTTGTTCGCGGTCAATTTGCAAAAATTGCGGCAAATAAGGCGAGATACGATTATAAGAAAGGCAAGAAAGAAAAGAAAGCCGAAGAAACCGAAAAGGTTGCAGAATAATTAAAAACACGTTTGGGCGGGGTGGTGGCTTTCGTGGTCGCTGACCGCCCAAAACTTTTATATACGGAGAAAATACGCTGTAAAAACAGGAAAAAGGATAAGTATGAAGAAGATTCTTCCCGAATACGCATTCACGCAAGAACAACTAAATACAATAGCGACGCTTGCGGCAGACGCGGGGTTAACGGAAAACGTCACGCGTATTTTGTACGCGCGTGGGGTGGATACGGCGGAAAAAATACGCAAGTTTATGCGCCCGTCGTCGAAGAATTTTCTCGATCCGTTCCTGATGAGTGGTATGCGACAAGCGGTGGAAATGATCACTGACGCGCGTGACCAAGGCAAAGTAGTTGCTGTGTTTGGGGACTACGATGCCGACGGTGTTTGCGCATCTGCGATCATGTATCACGCTTTGCGTGCCTTTGGTATTGAGCCGCACGTTTACGTGCCTGAACGTATGGATGGTTACGGTCTTTCCGAAGAAGTGGTCGATCGCATTTTTGAAGACTGCAACCCCGAACTGTTTATCACGGTGGACTGCGGTATTTCCTGTGCAAAGGAAACGCAGTACATTTACGAACTGGGTTGTGATGTAATCGTTACCGACCATCACGAGTTGCCTGAAACCTTACCCGATTGCGTAATCGTGAACCCGAAACTCAAAGACGACTACCCGTACGACAATCTTTGCGGCGCAGGGGTTGCGTTCAAAGTGGCGTGTGCGTTGCTTGGGGAACGGGCTTATGAGTGGATTGATTTTGCGACGCTTGCGACGGTTGCGGACAGCGTTCCCCTTTTAGGGGAAAACCGTGACATTGTCACGGAAGGGTTGAAGATTTTTAACCACAACGTCCGTCCTTGTTTTACCGAACTGATCGGCAAGACGTACGACGCAATCACGGCGCAAACTTTGGCGTTCAACATCGCTCCCCGTATCAACGCGGCAGGTAGAATGGGGGATGCAAGGGCAGCGTTCGAACTGTTCATTACGGACAACCCCACGGAGATTTACGACCTGTCCGTGAAGTTGTGTGCCTACAATACCGAACGGCAAAAATACTGCGACGAACTCTATCTTTCCGCGAAAGCGAAACTCAAAGAAAAGGGCGCTTTTGGCAATGTGATTATGCTTTCGGATGAAGGCTGGAATACGGGCTTTATCGGGATTGTTGCGGCGCGTATTGCCGAAGAATACAACCGTCCTACGCTGCTGTTCGTGCACCACGGGGATATGCTCAAAGGCAGCGCGCGCAGTATCGAAAACGTCAACATTTTCAACGCTTTGAAGAATTGTAGCCAGCACATTGAAGAGTTTGGCGGCCACGCACAAGCGGCGGGGGTTAACATCAAAGCGGAAAACTTTGCGGCGCTGGAAGACGCGCTCAATGCGGAAATCGGAGCGACCTATACGGAAGAAGATTTTGAACAAACCCTGTACGTAGCGGAAGAAATCACCTACCGTTTCCCTGAAAAGTTCGCTAAGGAGTTGGCGATGATGGAGCCTTACGGCGTAGGGCACAAACGTCCGCAATTTTTCATTTCGACGGGGGCATGTCTCGCGCGACCGCTGAAAAATATGTCACCGCACCTGTCTGTGAAGAGCGATTTTATCGAACTTGTTTACTTCTCAGGCGCAAAGAACTTGCAAATCATTGAAAGCGACGTTCGCAAGAAAATTGTCTTCGAAGTGAATATCTCCACCTATCGCGGCAAACAATATATCAAGGGTTTTGTACGCGATCTCCTGTATGACGGCAGGACGGGTAGAAAGGCTGCGGAGAGTATTTTCTCCAACAGCATCGCCCGTTTCTATGCTCAGCGTCCTGAAATAGATATTGTGGCGCTTTCGACTGAAGAAATCAAGGCTCGCATCGCGCAGAAACGCGCGGAAAGCCCGTACGGTCTTTGCTTGATTGCATCCGACCGCCGCACTTTGCGCGTCTATGAAGAACTCGAAGGGATGGCGTGTGATTTGTTCTATCCTTCATCCCGAAACGTGGCGAACCTGCTCATTATCTCGCCTGCGCCTGACGTGGATTTGTCGGGCTATCGCGACTTTATTTTCCTGGATACTCCTGGGGATTACAACCTGTCTTCGCTGCAAGGCAAGACGGTGTACGTCAATGAAGAAATTTGCGGATACAAAATGTTCGAAGGGCTGGACACGGCAAGGGAAAGCCTTTTGGAAATCTATTCCGCGTTGCGGCGTGAAATTAACCGTTTGTCGGGCGGTAGCGCCGAAGAGTTGTCGGCATACAGCGAAGGTTTGGGCTTTGACCGCAGAGAGTTTATTTTCGCACTCAACGTCTTTGAAGAGTTGGGGCTCATCTCGTTTGCGGACGGAAAACTCACCGTCTATCGCGGGGTAAAAGCGGAACTTAGCAATTCGAGTATTTATCGTAAAATTTGTCACTTGCAGGAAAGTTAAAAAAATAGCCGCGCGCAGCGGCAAGGATTAGGAGTTTATTATGTACGAAACGCTCCAAAAAATTCAAGAACATTACGTTGGCGAAGATAGGGATAGCCTTCTTCGCGCTTACGCGTACGCGGAAAAGGCGCATTCGGCGCAAAAACGCGCTTCGGGTGAGCCGTATTTTATCCATCCTTGCGAAGTGGCGAAAATTCTCATCGACATAGCTGTGAACGCCGCAACGTTTTCGACGGAGCTTATGCACGACGTTATCGAAGATACTGTTTCTATGGAAGAAGACATCAAGCGTGAGATCGACGAAGAGGGTCTGAACATGGATGCAGGGGTG
>JAZOLF010000056.1:0-8522 GCA_045652785.1 Candidatus Scatosoma sp.
CTTACGGCGCGCAACCTTCCATAGCCGATGCCGAGAAAGGCGTTCAGCCCCGATATAGCGGATTTCGGGTACAGGGTGCCGCTAACTCCCCACCTATGCGCAGCCTATTCATTATACAACATTTCCCCTTGAAACGCAACCGTTTTTATGTGAAAATTACCTGCTATTTTCGCTCTTTTCGTCGAAAACGTTGACAAAAAGGGAAAAAAGGGATATACTATTTTCGTTGCAATATTGCAAAGGAGTGTAAGAATTATGAGCGGAAATTGTACGCATGATTGTTCTTCCTGTTCGTCGAACTGTTCGTCGCGCAAGAAGGAAAGTATGATAAAAGCCCCCCACAAAGAATCGTCGATCAAAAAAGTAATCGGCGTTGTTAGCGGAAAAGGGGGCGTTGGTAAGTCTTTGACGACGGCGCTTTTGGCGTCTTACGCGGCAAAGCAAGGCAAATCGGTAGGGATTATGGATGCCGACATTACGGGGCCTTCTATCCCCAAAATGTTCGGGGTGACCGACCACGCAACGGGCAGCAGCGCGGGGATTGATACTGTGCTTACGCCGTCGGGGATGCAACTCATGAGCATGAACCTACTGCTCGAAGAAGAAACGATGCCCGTCGTATGGCGCGGACCTGTAATTGCAGGTACGGTGATGCAATTCTGGACGGACGTTATTTGGAAAGATTTAGACTTGCTCTTTATTGATATGCCCCCTGGAACGGGCGACGTGCCTTTGTCTGTCTTCCAAAGCATTCCCCTTGCAGGGATCGTGATTGTCACCACGCCGCAGGATTTGGTGAAAATGATCGTCGAAAAGGCGGTGAATATGGCAAATATGATGAACGTTCCCGTGCTTGGGTTGGTGGAAAATATGAGCTATATCACTTGTCCTGATTGCGACAAGCAAATCGAAGTATTTGGGGCAAGCAAAGTGCAGGGGCTTGCGAAGGAATATCTTGTGCCTTCGACGGCGCGTTTGCCTTTGGATAGCAACATCACGAAGTTGGCGGATGCGGGGCGCGTTGAAGATTATGAAACGGATGCGCTTAAAGACGTGTTTGATATCATCGAACGCGCCAGCCAACCGAAAACCGATTATATGGAAGAATAAAAGAAAAACCGTTGGGATTTCCCAACGGTTTTTTGCTTAGCCGACGATTAAGTTAACAAGTCTGCCTTTTACAATGATGCACTTTTTCACGCTCTTGCCGACAAGCAGGGGGGCAACTTCGGGGTGCGCCGCTACTTGCGCTTGAATTTCGTCGTCCGAAAGGGTTTCCGCAATCATCATTTTTGCTTTGATTTTGCTGTTTACCTGTACGGCGTATTCTACTTCCGCTTTGACAAGCGCCGCTTCGTTAACGGCAGGATAACTTTCTTCCAAAACAGAGCCCTTTTCGCCCATCATTTCCCACAATTCTTCCGCAAAGTGGGGGGTGAAAGGTGCGATCATCTTGATCAAATCCAACACACATTCTTGATAGAATGCGTAGTTCTTTTCTGCAACTTCGTTGTCGTATTTTTGGAGTGCGTTCACGTATTCCATCAATCTTGCGATAGAAGTATTGAAAGAGAACAATTCTACGTCGCGGACAATGCTCTTGATGGCGTAGTTCTTTACGTAGTCAAGTTCCTTTTCCGCCGCGTTCATAGCGGTATTTTTGTTGGCTTTCTTTTCTTCTGCTTTGACAACCAAACGTTCGATTCTATCCAAGAAACGGGCGATAGACTTGATGCCGTCGTCGTTCCAGGGGCCGCCTTCGGTATAACTGAACCCAAACATAAGGTACATACGGAAGATGTCCGAACCGTATTCTTCGATGTATTTATCTGGGGAAACAACGTTGCCCTTGCTCTTGGACATACGGTTGCCGTCGGGCCCTAAGATGATGCCCTGGTGTACCAAGCGTTTGAAGGGTTCGCTGAAACTCAAATAGCCCATGTCGCGAAGCGCTTTCGTGATGAAGCGCGCGTACAACAAGTGCATACATGCGTGTTCGCTACCGCCAACGTACACGTCAACGGGGAGCATCTTATCCGCAATTTCTTTCGTGAATGCTGCCTTCGAATTGGTTGCTTCGGGGTAACGAAGGAAGTACCAACTGGAACATACGAAAGTATCCAGCGTATCGGGATCGCGGTGCGCCTTGCCGCCGCAAACAGGGCAGGTGCAGTTCATAAACCCGTCGTGGGACGCCAAAGGAGATTTGCCGTTGGGACGGAATTCTACGTCGTCGGGCAAACGAACGGGCAAGTCCTTTTCAGGAACAGGCACAACGCCGCACTTATCACAATGAATCATAGGAATAGGTGCGCCCCAGTAGCGTTGACGGGAAACCGACCAGTCGCGCAAGCGGTAGTTGATTTTCTTGCCGCCTTTGCCGATCTTGGAAAGGTGGAGCGCAATCGCGTCGCGCGCTTCTTCCCCGAAAAGTCCGTCAAATTCGCCGCTGTTTACCAAAATACCGTCTTCGCAGAAGGGGAGTTCGGTTTCGCTGCCTTGTTTTTGAATAACCTGCGTGATGGGCAGGTTGTATTTGGTTGCGAAAGCATAGTCACGTTCGTCGTGCGCCGCAACCGCCATAACCGCGCCCGTACCGTAGGAGTAAAGTACATAATCTGCAAGGTAGATGGGAACTTGGTTGCCTGTCAAGGGATGCGTAGCATACGCGCCCGTGAAGACGCCCGTCTTTTCTCTTGCCGTCGAAAGGCGGTCGATGTCGTTCGCTTCGGCTGCATATTGTACGTATGCGTCGATGGCGTCCGCGTTTTCGGGGTGCGCTGCTTTCAACTTTTCCACCAAGGGGTGTTCGGGTGCAAGCACCACGTAGTTTACGCCAAATACCGTGTCGGGGCGGGTGGTGAATACGGTGATGGTGTCGCCCGTTTCACATTCAAAGAAGATTTCACAACCCGTCGATTTGCCGATCCAGTTCTTTTGCATCAACTTGGTCTTTTCGGGCCAGTCAATCGTGTCAAGGTCGGAAAGGAGTTCTTCCGCGTAATCGGTAATCTTGAAGAACCATTGCGTCATATTTTTACGAAGAACGATAGAGCCGCAACGTTCGCATTCGCCGCCGACAACTTGTTCGTTTGCAAGCACCGTTTCACAACTGGGACACCAGTTGATCAAGGCTTCCTTTCTATAAGCCAAGCCTTTCTTGTAGAGTTGCAAGAACAGCCATTGCGTCCACTTGTAATAGTCTTCTTCGCAAGTTTTTAATTCCGCAGACCAGTCAAACATAGCGCCCATCTTTTTGAGTTGGATCTCCATCGTCGCGATGTTTTCCTGTGTGGATTTCTTGGGGTGAACCCCCGTCTTGATTGCGTAGTTTTCCGCGGGCAAGCCGAACGCGTCAAAGCCCATAGGTTGGAATACTTCGTATCCCTGCATCTTCTTAAAACGCGCATAACTGTCGGTAGGGCCGTAGTTGTACCAGTGGCCTACGTGCAATTTCGAGCCAGAAGGGTAGGAGAACATTTCCAAAACGTACATTTTTTTGTCGATGTTCTTCTTGTTAAAGCAATTCTGTTTGCTTTTTTCCCATTTTGCCTGCCATTTGCTTTCAACGGATTTCATATCCATAGTTCAAAATACCTTTCCTATTTTAATAGTCCTTTCTATTATATAGAAGGTTGGACGGAAAGTCAAGCAATTTGACCGCAAAAAGTTTGCTAATAGCCGTATAAAAAGGTTGACAAAGCCAAAAAAAGTGGCTAAAATAGAGATAGTCAAAGACAAGTAAGCGTGTTTACGGGTTTACAGAGAGTTCGCCCTTTGGCTGCAAGGCGAATAACGACGGAATGCGACGAAACCACTTTGCGATGCTTAAAACTACATAGGCGGAAAGTGGTTGTATGCGGCGGCGTGCAACAATTAAGGTGGAACCGCGCAAACACAGTATTTGCGTCCTTAAACTCCCTTTTAGGGTGTTTAGGGGCTTTTTATTTTTAAAAAAATATACGAAAGTATAAGGAGAATAGTATGAACATTTATTTAAAGAGCGGCGACGCTTTGGCAATTGAAGACAACGCAACCTGTATGCAGGCGGCGATGGCAATATCCGAAGGGTTGGCAAGAAACGCAATCTGCGCAAAGGTCAACGGTGAGTTGGTCGATTTGTCTGCGGCGTTGAAAGACGGAGATAACTTAGAAATTGTCACCTTGAAAGACAAGGAAGGCTTGCAAGTATATCGTCACACTTGCGCGCACGTTTTGGCACAGGCGATCAAGACCATTTATCCTACCTGCAAACTTGCAATCGGCCCTGTGATCGACAACGGGTTCTATTATGACGTGGATTTCGTCACCCCCATTGCGCAAACCGATCTTGCGAAAATCGAAGCGGAAATGCAAAAGATTATCAAGAGCAATTTGCCCATCGAACGTTTCACTCTTCCTAAGGAAGAAGCAGTTTCGCTCATGAGCGAATACAGCGAAGATTATAAGGTGGAACTCATCAACGACCTTCCCGAAGGTTCGGTAATTTCCTTCTACAAGCAGGGCGGGTTCACCGACCTTTGCCGTGGTCCGCATATGCCTTCCACGGGCAAAATTAAGGCGTTCCGTTTGACGTCCGTTGCTGGTGCGTACTGGCGCGGCGACGAACACAACAAGATGCTTACCCGCATCTATGGTACGGCGTTTGCAAAGAAGGACGAAATGGAAGCGTACTTCACCATGCTCGAAGAAGCGAAGAAACGTGACCACACGAAACTTGGTAAGGAACTCAAACTGTTCGCGATTATGAACGAAGGCAAGGGCTTGCCTTTCTTCCTGCCGAATGGTATGATTTTGAAAAACCAACTCATCGACTACTGGCGTCAAATCCATACCCGCGACGGCTACGTGGAAGTAAATACTCCCATTATGCTTAACAAGTCGCTTTGGGAAACGTCCGGGCATTGGTATCACTACCGTGATAATATGTACACGACGAAGGTGGACGAAGAAGATTTTGCAATCAAACCTATGAACTGCCCCGGCGGGGTTCTTGTTTACAAGAACGAACCCCATAGTTATAAGGATTTGCCTATCCGTATGGGTGAACTTGGTACGGTTCACCGTCACGAAAAATCCGGGCAACTCCACGGCTTGTTCCGCGTTCGTTGCTTTACGCAGGACGACGCGCATATCTTCATGACGCGCGATCAAATCAAAGACGAAATTAAGGGCGTTGTTCGCTTGATCAACGAAGTATATACTTTGTTCGGGTTCAAGTATCACGTCGAACTTTCTACCCGTCCCGAAAACAGCATGGGCAGCGACGAAGACTGGGAAGTAGCAACCGACGCGTTGCGCTCCGCTTTGGATGATATGGGCTTTGAATATGTCGTCAACGAAGGGGATGGCGCTTTCTATGGCCCGAAGATTGACTTCCACTTGGAAGACAGCATCGGTAGAACTTGGCAATGCGGTACCATTCAGTTAGACTTCCAGTTGCCCCAACGCTTCGATATGGAATACGTCGGCGAAGACGGCGCAAAACACCGTCCTATCATGGTGCACCGCGTTGTATTCGGCTCGATCGAACGTTTCATCGGGATCTTGATCGAACACTTTGCAGGTAAGTTCCCCGTATGGCTCTCGCCTTTGCAGGTTAAGATTTTGCCCATCACCGATAGACAGGTGGAATACGCTAACGCTTTGGCTGCGCAAATGAAAGAAAAGGGTATCCGCGTGAAAGTGGATGACAGAAGCATAAAAATCGGCTACAAGATCCGTGAAGCACAGATGGAAAAAGTGCCTTATATGTTGGTCGTAGGCGAAAAGGAAATGGAAGCAGGGCAGGTTGCCGTTCGTCGTAGAGATAAGGGCGATATGGGCGCTAACAATGCGGACGAGTTTATCGCTACCGTACTTGCGGATATCACCGAAAAAACCGCTTTCTAAGTTTCTAAAAAAAATTACAAAAACCATAAAAAATTGCTTGACATTCTTTGTTGGGTGTGTTAATATATGTAGGCTAAGCAGAAGTGATCCTTCTCGCCGCTCGATTAGGTTGTGCGGCTCAATCGTGATTTTTTATGGAAAAACTGTAAAAAAGGACTGTTGATGGGTTGCTTATGCGAGCAACCCATTATTTTTTTGCGAGGTACACGACCATTAAAGACCAACATCAAATCAACGGTGAAATCCGTGATAAGGAAGTGAGAGTCATTTCCGCAGAAGGCGAACAACTTGGGATTATGAGCGCGGCAGAAGCGTTGCGCATTGCCGATGAAGAAGGCTTGGATTTGGTAAAAATCTCTCCCAACGCCGTACCCCCTGTATGCAAAATTATGAACTATGGTAAGTTCAAGTTTGAACAGGCAAAGCGTGAAAAGGAAAACCGCAAAAATCAAAAGGTAATCGAAATCAGAGAAATGTATCTTTCGATGACGATTGACGTGGGTGACTTGCAGGTAAAAGCGAAGAAGACGATGGAAATGCTGGAAGATGGCAACAAAGTAAAGGTTTCTATCAGAATGCGTGGCCGTCAACAAGCGCACGCATCTATGGGTGTGGACGTGATGAAACGTTTCTTCGAAATGTTGGGCGGTAAGGCTGTAATGGACAAAGCGCCCATGACCGAAGGTAGAAATATCTTGATGATCCTTTCCCCTGCAAAATAATTCGGTTGCAACGCGTAACGCGTTCAATATATTCAAGTAGAAAAAAATATTCGGAGGATAAATATATGCCTAAACAGAAAACTCACAGCAGTACGAAAAAGCGTTTCTGGCTCACCGGTTCGGGTAAAGTAAACCGTTCTCACAGCGGTAAGAACCACAAAGCAGAAACCAAGACCAGCAAAAGAAGAAGACATTTGCGTCAAAGCACGCTTGTTTCTTCCACCCAGGAAAATACCGTTAAAAGTATGTTGCCCTACAAGAAATAAGGAAGGAGATTAACGAATCATGCGTATTAAAAGAGGAGTAAACGCTGTTAAAAAGCGTAGAAAGATTTTTAAACTGTCCAAAGGCTACTTTGGCAACAAGAGCAAGTCTTACAGAATCGCAAGACAAGCTGTTATGAAGTCCTTGAACTATGCGTTCATCGGTCGTCGTAGAAGAAAGAGAGATTTCAGAAAACTCTGGATTGCAAGAATTAACGCTGCGGCAAGAATCAACGGTCTTTCTTACAGCAAGTTCATGTTCGGTCTTTCCAAGGCTGGCATCAACTTGAACAGAAAGGTGCTCGCTGACCTTGCAGTAAACGATGCAGCTGCATTCACGGCACTCGTAGAGAAGGCGAAAGCGGCTCTCTAAGTTTTGATTATGAAAAGCCTTTTTCGTTTGATGGAAAAGGCTTTTTCCTTTTTGCCTGCATACTTGCGGCAAAATAAAATAGGGAAGCGTTTATTTTTATGACTATGATTATCACTTCCAAAAATAATCCACTCATCAAAGAAACGGCGGCTTTGAAGGACAAGAAAGCCAGAAAAGCGGTCGGCTCGTTCTTGGTGGAAGGGTGGAAAATGGCATCTGAATGTCTTGCGGCTGGGATGGGGGTGCAAAAAGTGTTCGTTGTGGACGGGGCGCAGTTGCCTTTCTACGTGGACGAGAGCGCCGTTGTCACCGTTTCCGAAGACGTGATGCGCTACCTTTCCGATGAAAAAACACCGCAAGGGGTTGTGTGTAGGGTGAAAATTCCTACCCATATTCTTTGCGCGCCTAAGGGGAATTGTTTGCTTTTGGACGGCGTTTCCGATCCTGGGAATATGGGCGCAATTATCCGTACCGCAAACGCGGCGGGGTATGATGAAATCTATTTGACCAAAGAATGTACCGATCCATTCTCCCCTAAGAGCGTACGCGCCAGCATGAGCGGGGTGTTCTTTACCAAACTCTATTTTGCGGAACGCACGGAAATTCTTTCCGTCTTGAAAAGGGCGGGCGTAGAACTCGTCGTTGCGGACATGGGTGGGGTAAATTTGTTTGCTTTTGAACCCAAAGGCCAGTGTGCGCTGGTGATCGGCAACGAAGGGAACGGGATTTCGGATGAAGTGAAATCGGCGGCGGACAGTACGGTAAGGATACCCATGCAATCCACGCAGGAAAGTTTGAATGCGGCGGTTGCGGCAGGGGTTTCGATGTACTTGCTGGCAAAAGGAAAATTTGTAGAAAAGAATTAAGGAGAAATTAGTATGTCCGGACATAGCAAATGGCATAACATTCAGGCAAAAAAAGGTAAGGCTGACGCAGCGAAAGGTAGAATTTTCACCAAACTCGGTAGAGAAATCGCGGTTGCTGCAAAATCCAACCCCAACCCTGATACGAATAGTAAACTTGCGGATATTATCGCAAAGGCAAAAGCGGCAAACATGCCCAACGACAACATTCAACGCTCCATCAAAAAGGCAAGCGGCGAAATGAACGGTACCGATTATAAAGAACTCACCTACGAAGGCTACGGTGTAGCGGGCTCGGCGGTGATTATCACCACCTTGACGGACAACGTAAACCGTACCGCAGGCGACGTCCGCGCGATTCTTTCCAAGCACGGCGGTTCGATGGGGCAGACGGGCTGCGTATCCTACA
>JAZOLF010000057.1:0-12383 GCA_045652785.1 Candidatus Scatosoma sp.
TGTTGCAAATCAATTAAAAGCGGATAAAGAGGCTGATCAACTCAGCCTCTTTGATCCGCGCGACCCGTTGACGGGTAGCAAGTAACACGTGCATGACTGCCAGGTCAACAAAAGAGCACATTTGTGCTATGCCAGTGAACAAGGGCTATGCCCGAAAAATAAAAACCACCCGATATTCGGGTGGATGATTATTTTGTTGCGGTTAAGCGGTTGTTTATGGTTCGATGCAGGGTGCGGGCGATTCGTGAATCACCCCTGCGTGTTGGGCGTGTAGGGCGCAAAAAAAGAAAAAACGCCCCGTAAAAACGGAGCGTTTCGGTTCGTTTGTGAATTAGTTGAAAAGATCTTTATAAGCCTTACCAAACTTCATAACAGGTTTCTTGGATGCGGGGATTTCTACCGCTTCTTTTGTCTTGGGGTTGATACCGGTCTTAGCCGCTACGTCCTTCAATTCGATAGAACCCAAACCTACGATTTGTACTTTTTCGCCTTCCTTCAATGCGTCGGTAACGGTCGCAAGGAGCGCGTCAAAAATTTCCGTCGTTTGTTTTACGGTGAAACCTGCTTTGTCTGCTGCTGCTTTAATTAATTGGCCTTTGTTCATAAGAGTTATAGTCCCCTTTTATCATTATTAGTTATAAGCGCTTGTCCTATAACTTGTTTTTATTATATCCCATGTAAAGGGCTTTGTCAAGGGGGGAACGAAAAAAAATTGTCGATTTTCCTTGAATTTTCAAGGGTTTTAGCGTTTTTTTTGCAAAACAGAGTGGTGGGGTTTCGATAAAAAACGGATGAGAAAAAACTCATCCGTTTTCGTTTTTATTCTTCGGAAGTGTAGAAGCCCAAACCCAGAACTTGGGATGCGTTGCTCATTACCGCAAAGGCATCGGGATCGATTTCGTTCATAAGCCGTTTGAGAGTGGATACTTGACGGCGGCTGATTACGCAAATAAGCATTGTGCGACGCTCTTTCGTGTACATACCCGTCGCATCCATCGCCGTCACGCCGCGGCTCAGTTCTTTCATAACTGCCGTTGCCATTTCATCGGGCTTGGTGGTGATGATTCTGAACTCGATTGCCGACTGGAACCCGTTGGTCATGGATTCGTTGGTTTTGCTTTCTATGTAGGATTCGAAAATTGCCAGCATGATCGGGAGTAGATTGTACGCCAACTGCTTGCTTTCGTCGTAGAATACGAAGAAGGATGCGCCGATAACGATGCAGTTGATAATGAACAAAATCCAAGCGATGCTGCCTGCCGCCAACTTCTTTTGGATGAGTACCGCCAGAATGTCGCCGCCGCCCGTGCTGCCGCCTACTTTGAAGGCAAGCACGATGGCTACCCCGATACAAAGCCCCGCCGCAATCGCTGCGAAGATACGTTCCGCTTCGTTGACGAACTCTATTTTAAAATCGGGGAAGAGCAACTCAATAACGAGCAGCCAAAGGGATTGACAAAGTACGTTGACGGTCGTCAAAATTGCAAACTTCTTCTTTACGTAGAAGAAGGACAAAATAATCAAGGGTGCGTTGAGCAGGGCGACCAGCATTGCCAGATCCCATTTTAACGCAACGTTGAGCAAAATTGCAAGACCGCTGATACCGCCGATGGTGAAGGTGTTGGGGGTAATCAAACTGTATGCCGACAACGAGATTAAAAAGGACGAAACGATCATATAGACAACCGCGCGTACCCATTGAAGGATGACGCTTTTTTTGTTGCCTGCGTTCGGGTTAATTGTTTCTTTGGTGATTTTCGGGGGCAACGACGTGTCGATTTCCGCGGGTTGCTGATATTCTTTTTGTTCCATATTGAAACTCCTGTATGCTTTCCGTTAAAACCCCCCGCTGGGTGAGCGGGGGAGTGTGTTTTCCTTACAACGTTTATTCGTTTATGGGGGTTAGAGTGCTTCTACGCTAACCGTGATTTTTGCCGATACGTTTTCCATCAAGCGAATTTCCGCAGGGAACGAACCGAGCGTTTTGGTGCCTTCCATCTTAATCTTGCGCTTGTCGATGTCGAAACCCATATCCGAAAGGGATGCCGCTACGTGTTGGCTGGTGATCGAGCCGAATACTTTGCCGTTTTCGCTTACTTTGATCTTTACAACGACCGTCTTGCCGTTGAGAGCCGCCGCAAGCGCTTGTTGCGCTTTCAATTCTTCTGCCTTGTGGAAAGCCTGTGCTGCTTTCTTTTGGTTTGCTTCGTTGATGCCGCTTGCTGTTGCTACTTCCGCAAGCCCTTTTTTAATCAAGAAGTTTTTGCCGTAGCCGTCGGAAACTTCGATGATGTCGCCTTTTTTACCGCTACCTTTCACGTCTGCTTTCAAAATAACTTTCATGATTTTCTCTCCTTTCTTACTTTCTTCGCATATATTGTACAAGATTTTTTTAAAAATGTCAATAGAATACGAAAAAATTGCCTATACTCTTTTTAGCCGAATTCGGCAAAAGGGGGTTTTTTTATGATCGAAAGAACTGTAAACAAGGGTGTAGGCTGTAACGTGACGGGTTGCCGTCATAACTATGCGGGTACGAATTGTACTTTGTCAACCATTCACGTGGGTAATACTTGTGATTGTTCCGCAGACAAATGTACCTGCTGCGACAGTTACGAAAGCAAATAATTTCGGGCTGTTTTAAAAGAGCGCTTCGCCGAGTGTGGAGCGCTTTTTTTATTTCATAAAAAAGTAGGACTTTTTTTTCGGATACCCCTTGCATTTTTTTTGAAAGGATAGTATAATAGGTAGGGATATACTATTTTGAATAATCAACGTTTTTCGCAAAGGAGTTTGCTATGGCTGGAACGGTTGAAAAAACAAAAAAAGAAAACACATTTTTGGCGTATCTGAAAAGGTTGCCCAAACGCTTTTTTATCACCGCATTTTCGGGGATGGCGCAAGGGCTGTTCGTCACGCTGATTGCGGGTACGATCTTGGCGCAAATTGCGGGCTGGATCGGTGTGGATCGTATGGTGAATGGGGAACTTGTACAAGGGAACTATCTCGGCAATACGCTGCTTTACATAGCGAATATCGCAAAATCCTTGATGGGCGCGGGGATCGGCGTAGGCATCGCGCACGCACTCGGGAAACATAAATTATTGACGTTTTCTGCGGCGGCTGCCGGTATGGTGGGCGCGTTTGCGGATAAATTGATGGTAGGGCAGTCGGGCTTGACGGCGCTCACGCTTGGCGCACCTGGAAACCCGATCGGGGCATACGTCGTCACGATGGTGTGCGTGGAAGTGGTTTCCCTGTACGCGGGGAAAACCAAACTGGATATTATTTTGATACCGATGGGAGTGTTGCCACTTGCGCTTGGCGGCGTGTTTGTTGCCTATCCCTTCGTCTGGCTGGTGAACCAGTTGGGCGGCTTGATTGCGATTGCAACGGACGCTACTCCCCTTGTGATGGGCGTGGTGATTGCCGTTTCGATGGGCGTCCTTTTAACGATGCCTACTTCTTCCGCTGCGATTTGGGTGGCGGTAGCAAGCCCCGTTTTGGCGGCGGGCGGCGGCGCGGAATACGAAGCGATGTTGCTGGCGGGCGGCGCGGCAACCGTAGGTTGCGCCTGTCATATGGTCGGGTTCGCTGTGGCGAGTTTCCGTGAAAACGGCGTTGGCGGCTTGGTGTCGCAGGGGTTGGGAACGAGTATGTTGCAAATCCCCAACGTGATGAAGAAACCGCAAATTCTATTGCCGATGGTAATGTCGAGCGCGATATGCGGGCCGTTGGCTACTTGTGTGTTTGGGCTCAAATGCGGCGCGTCGGGCGGCGGTATGGGTACGAGCGGTTTGGTTGGCTTGTTTGACTTATTTACTCACACTTCGGGGGCGCTTGGCGTTGCGGGGATATTCTTATTGATATTTGTGTTGCCCGCGGCGCTCAGTTTCCTGTTCTCGGAATGGATGCGCAAGAAAGGCTGGATTGCGCAAGGCGATATGAAGTTAGAAGATTAAAAGACGGAAAATACCTACAAAGGAAAAAAGATATGGTAGATGTTTTTATTAGTTATCACTTGTCCGTTGACGGAAAATGGGATACCCCCGAAAGTTCGTACTTAAAGGCTTTGGAAATTAAGCGGTTGTTTGAAAAAATGGGGATTAGTTGCTTTTTGCGTGATCCCGAAGACGCGACGGAATCTTATCGCGACACCAAAGTTATTGCACAAACAGCGCGGAAATTTTTGTTGGTGTTGAATCGGCATATTGACAAGAAATGCAAAGAAATAACGCAAGGAAATGGAATAGCGGTGCGCATCCTTTCGGAAAATTGCTACGTCTATGAAGAAATTTCCGGCTTTTTGAACCAGTACAACGGCAAAGCCGAAGGAATGGCGAAAGGCAAAATTCAATGTTATTGCGACGATGAAGAATACTCGGATGAAAAGATTGAGAAGTTGCATTCCGCCTTTTCGCAAATGGTTACGATTCGTAATACGCCTGCTTTGGAGAGATGGATTGCTTACAAACCGCAAGAAGAACTTGCGGTGGCGACGGCTACCCCTAAGGACTGGGATTTGGTGATGGCGGACGTATGGAAGAATATTTACGCCCCGTCGAAACCTTCTCCTTCGGAGATAGAGGCTTACAGGTCGTACTTCCAGTTCTTGGCAAAATCGAATACGCACGGCAATAAGTTGCGGGCTTTGATAATGGGGAGCACGGTGGAGTTCCGTATTCTTGCGGCGCAGGAAGGGTTTGATACGGTGGTGGTTGACTATAACGAAGACTATTACCGTGAAGTGTCGAAAGATTTGGATTCCAGCATCTATTACGCGGAACAGTTGGTCGTTTGCGATTGGTCGCAAATGAAAGACCATCCCGATTTAACGCCGAATAGTTTTGATATCATTATCGGGGATTTGGCGATCGGGAACATTCGTCCCGACAAAATGAATGACGTTTTCGAAGGTGTGTATTCCCTGTTGCGCGACGGCGGTTGTTTTCTTGGGAAGAATTTGTATTCGTTTGAATGCGATACCATTGATGCGGAAACCATTGAACTCTTGATTAAAGAGTATTTCGATGCGGTGGAAGAAGATACCTGTCAGGCTGCATACGAAAGAACGATGTATGATTTGTCCGTGTGGGCTCGCCAAACGGATAAAAAGAATAAAATTGATTTTGATAAAATCTACGCTATGGTGCAAAAAGTTTGTACGGATTTGGGGAAAACGGACTCCAAATTGTATGAAATGTACTGCGGGGAAAATACTTCGTTTAAAGAAAAGATGGAACTTTCGTTCTACGTCTATCCCGTTTATCAAGTTGCGGCGGCGCTGGAACGTGTAGGGCTTACTTTGGTGGATACGGACTATGCCTACGACGTGTATAGCCCGAAATTCCCATTGATGGTATTTAGAAAAAATACGCTTGAGCAATTCAACGTGGAAGCGGAGAAACATGCGCTTGCCGTACAAATTAAAAGTTACGTTATGCGCAGCGCTCGCGGTGTGTATGCCCAACAATGGCAAAAATATATTGCTTCGCAATATTTCCTTGTAAAACTTTCCGATGTTTTTGCGGAAATGAAAGACAATAAGTGGAAGGACGTTTTCAACGAAATCAAAAAGAGTTTGATTGAAACGGTGCGTGTGCGTGTTTCGGAAGATTTGACCTGCCACATTCAATACGAAGACGAAAAAATTGCCGAAGAAACCAAGCGTATTAAAAATGTAGAAGAGTTGGCTGGTGAAGATAAGGAAATTATCGGAAAAAACTACACGTTGGCGGTCTTGGTGTACTTGACGTCCGCGCTGGCAAGCAACTATCAAAAGCCGAACTCCTTACACGAACTCGTTGCCGAAAAATTGTTGGAACAGCAAGAAGAAGGGGAAAGTTGGGATCCCGAAGAAGCGCCGTGGGTGCGTGCTAAGGTTTGCTTGGCGGTCAAAAATATTTATCATACCCTTTCGGATGATTTTAAGGATGCGGTGAAAGATACCGTGGATATCATTGCTTTGAAGGATGCGGAACGCGTGGACTGGCGCTGTGAAGTTGGTAGCCGCGTGGATACCAAAGCACTTTGTACGGAAGTCTTGCTGGAATATTATCACTTGATAGACGATGCGAACATTCGCCGTAATATCTTAAAACGTTTGTCGGCGATTATGCAACGCTATATCTTAAATGATAGAATGTATGAAACGTTTGTACGTCACCCTATCGGCCGCAGCGTGATTCAAAACGTGCTTGCGGATAAAAAGCTTCGTGGAAAACCGTTTGCGCAAAAATTGATTGTGCGTGTGGAATTCCTGTCGGTGCTGTTGCGTTTGATTGACTTTGCAAAGCAACACACGGAAGATTTAAAAATGGTGGGGGTCACCGTCGATTTGGCGGATTTGGTAAAACAAGAATCTTCTTTGGTCAAAGTGTTTAGACGTTTCTGGCGGCAACTTGAAAAGGAAAAAGAAGGTATGATGCTGGTTGCGCATATGAGCGATTGTGAAATTTCGTCCGTGCCGCAAATTTTATATTCCTTGTCGAAAGCATTTATTGGTTAAGGGGACGAAATGATCTTTTATTACATACGTCATGGGGATCCGATTTATAATCCCGATAGTTTGACGGAACTTGGGCATAAGCAAGCCGCCGCTTTGGCAAAGCGGTTGTCGCTGTATGGGCTGGACGAAATATATTGTTCTACGTCCATGCGCGCGCGAATGACCGCCGATTACACCTGCAAGGCGTTGGGGCTGACCCCGACCTTGCTCGACTGGACGAACGAAAAATACGCTTTTTCGGAGTTGTCCGTTTTAAGAGAAGACGGCAGACGGTCTTGGGCGTATTACTTGGATGAGTATCGCGCGAAGATGACTTCCCCGCAGGCGCGTGCCGCAGGAATGGACTGGCATAAACTTCCCGATTTTAAAGATACGACCTTTACCGCAGGAATGGAGCGTATTCACCGTGAGACGGATGCTTTTTTCCGTTCGCTTGGGTTTGAGCACGATCGCCAAAATGCCTGCTATAAGCGCATCGCGGAAAGTGAGAAACGAATTGCCTTGTTCGCGCACGAAGGATTCGGGAAGGCGTTTTTGAGCAGTATTTTGGACTTGCCGTACCCGTTTGTGGCTACCAGGTATGAGCTGAGCCATACTTCTGTGACCGTTATATTCTTTGATGAAAAGAAAGAAAGGATTTTCCCCAGAGTTTTGCAATGGGCGAACGACTCACATTTATACAAGGAAAACCTGTTGACTGGATATAGCAACTGGATTGATGTTTGATAATAAACGGCAACGCAAGCGGCGGAGAAAACGCTGGTCGATCGACGAAAAATGTAAAGAAAAAGAGCCATCATGGCTCTTTTTTTGTTTGCCTTGCGGCGGTTAGATTTTCTTTTTGAGTTCCTTAATCGCGTTGGACAGGAAGTGTTCTGCCGTCGTGCCTTTGCGGATGAGCGCCATCCCTTCTTCGGGGGAGCACCAACGCGCTTCGGCAATCTCTTCGTTGAGTTTGATCGGTTGTTTGTCGTCCACCACAACGATAAAGTTCAGCATCAAAATATCTTTCGGTTCGTGATAGCGCGACGACATATATTTGATTTTAACGACGTTTAAACCAAGTTCTTCCTTGATTTCTCTGGGGACGGTTTTTTCCGTGTTTTCCCCTTTCTTAACGTAGCCTGCAAACAGGATAAAATCATCATCGTCCGCGTGTTTTGCAAGTAATACTTTGTCCTGCACGCGGTTGGTCACAACCATGGAAACGGCAACAGAAAATTGCGGAAACATATAGTTTTCGCATTTGTTACAATAGGGCACAAGTCCTTCGTTCTCGCAAAAGCGCAAGGACAGTTTTTCGCCACAATTTCTACAATACATACTTTTTCCCTTTTACCAAACGATTAAAGCATCAACGATATACGCGTTCTCGTCGAATGCGCTGGGCATATCACGGATGCTGTCAAAATATCCTTGCGCGCCCGATTTGGTTATAAAACGTTGCGCTGCGTCGGGATGGTCGGTGAGCATTAAGCCGCCGTTATAAATTTCCATAAGATAACCGTGTTCGCCGTTGCTGAACCATAATTCGATTCCATATCTTCCTATAATGCCCATGGTTTGGTTTTCCCCTTATATTTTTATTTTTGTATAATTCATTATACTGTACGCAAAAAGGGATGTCAACCCCTTTTTTTAAAAAATCTTCTTTTTGTCCTTAGGAAAATATTTTTTATATTTGTGTAAAAGGGGGCGGTTTGAGTTGACAAGGCGGGAAATATACGCTATAATAAGTTGCAACCTGAGAAAAGCATTTTTTCACTTTGCGCTGAAAAAGTGCTTATTTTTTTGCTCAGTTGCGAAAAACGACTAAACGATTGTGGAGAATTACAAATGCTTACTTCGATTTGCGGTATCAACTGGGGTGATGAAGGCAAGGGCAGAATGGTAGATTTGCTTTCGGAAAGATTTGACGTGGTTTGCCGTTACCAAGGCGGTAACAACGCGGGGCACACCGTTATCAACGAACGTGGGAAGTTCATCTTGAACTTGCTCCCTTCGGGCATTTTGCGCGAAGACGTTGTCAACGTAATGGGGCCTGGTATGGTTATCGACATTAAGCACCTTTGCGGTGAAATGGCAAGATTGCAAGAAGCGGGAATCAAAATTACCCCTGCGAACTTGAAAATCTCTGACCGTGCGGTAATTACTATGCCTTACAACGTTTTGCAGGATTGTTTGGAAGAAGACAGACTTGCAGGCAAAAAGTTTGGCTCTACCCGCCGCGGTATCGCACCTGTGTATGCTGATAAATACTATAAAAAAGCCTTCCGTATGGGGGAACTTTTGAATACGGAAAAATTGTACGCTCGCGTAGCGGACATCGTGGAATGGAAGAACTTGACCGTTGTTGGCGGCTACAAGGCGGATGCGGTGAAGACGGAAGACATCATCGCGTATTTTGAAGAGTTCGGCAAGGCGCTTGCTCCCTTCGTATGCGACGTTGGCTTGTACTTGACCGAAGCGCACGCACAGGGCAAGAACATTATGTTCGAAGCACAACTTGGCGCGATGCGTGATATTGACTTCGGTATCCATCCCTATACGTCGTCGTCTTCGACGATTGCGGCTTACGCACCTATCGGTGCGGGCGTTCCGCAGTTGCAACTCACGAACTCGATCGGGATTATGAAGGCGTACTCTACCTGCGTAGGGGAAGGCCCTTTCACGGCGGAATACTTCGGCGAAAAGGCGAAGTTCTTGCGTGATTTGGGCGGCGAATACGGCGCGGCTACGGGCAGACCCAGAAGAGTAGGTCCTTTCGACATCGTAGCATCCCGTTACGGCATTCGTTGCCAAGGTGCAACCGAAATTGCGTTGACGAAGATGGACGTCCTTTCGGGTTATGAAGAAATCGAAGTTTGCGTGGCGTATGAACTCAACGGTGAAATCATTCACGAATTCCCGTTTATCGACGTTTTGGACGATTGTAAGCCCGTATTCAAGACGGTAAAGGGTTGGAATTGCGACATCTCTTGGTGCAGAAAAGTAGAAGATTTGCCCAAGGAAGCGCTTGACTACGTTCGCTACTTGGAAGAAGCGTGCGGCTGCAAAATTAAATACGTTTCCGTTGGCGCGGAACGCGATGCTTATATCGAAATGTATTGATGTAAAGGGTGGCAGTTATTGCCACTCTTTTTTTTGCAATTTTTTTGTTGAATGCTTGATAAATGTTCGCAGTTGTGGTATAATGGTTAGCGTGAAAAACGGTTGCGGAAAAAAAATTGGAGAGAAAAATATGAGCATTCGTATCGGAATTTACGGTTACGGAAACTTGGGCAGGGGGGTAGAACTCGCCTGCGGACAAAATGCGGATATGCAGGTGGTTGGGGTGTTTACCCGCCGTGATCCTGCGTCCTTAAAAACGGCAACGGGGGTACCCGTGTACGCGTCTATCGATGTTTTGTCGATGAAAAACGACGTTGACGTGATGATTTTATGCGGGGGCAGTTCGACCGATTTGCCCACCCAAACCCCTGAACTTGCGGCGCACTTTAACGTGGTGGATAGTTTTGATACGCACGCAAAAATTCCTGCGCACGTTCGCGCGGTGGATGCGGCGGCAAAGGCGGCGGGCAAAACGGCGGTGGTTTCCGTCGGCTGGGATCCTGGTATGTTCTCCCTTTGTAGGGCGTATTCTGGTGCAATTTTGCCTTGCGGAAAGGACTATACATTTTGGGGTAAGGGCGTAAGCCAAGGACACTCGGACGCCGTTCGTCGTATCGACGGCGTGCAGGACGCAAAGCAATATACCGTACCTGTGGAATCCGCTTTGGCGGCGGTGCGCGGCGGGGAAAACCCTGAACTCACCACTCGTGAAAAACATAAGCGTATTTGCTACGTTGTAGCAAAAGATGGGGCGGATAAGGCAAAAATCGAACGTGAAATCGTCACGATGCCCAACTATTTTGCCGATTATGATACCACGGTGCATTTTATCTCGCAGGAAGAATTGAACACCGAACACGCAGGTTTACCCCACGGCGGCGTGGTGATTCGCTCGGGGAAAACGGGCTTGGACGGGGAAAATAAACACTTGATCGAATACCGCTTGCAACTGGAGTCAAATGCGGAATTCACCGCATCCGTCTTGGTTGCTTACGCTCGTGCGGCGTACCGTTTGAGCGGGGAAGGGCAATTCGGATGTAAGACGGTTTTGGATATTCCCCCTGCGTATTTGTCCGCGAAGGATCGGGCTGCTCTGATTGCGGAACTGCTCTAAAAAGAATATGATAAACGAATGGAACGGTGGCGCAGGCTGCCGTTTTTTTTTCTTTCTAAGAAAAATGTGTGAAAAAATCGGGTATGGGCGTTGACTTTTCGGGGAAGGTATAGTATAATGTCATAGAATAAGATTTTGTTGGAAACGTTATGAAGCTCAAATTACATCCCATCAACTTTATAGGGCTTACGCTGGCGGGGGTTATCAACGCCATCGGCGTATGTTTGTTCTTATCTCCGCTCTACATTTACGACGGCGGCTTTTCGGGAACGAGCGTACTGTTAAACCGCTACCTGCCTATTGCGCAGGCGGTATTCTTGCTCGTTTTGAACGTGCCGTTTTACTTTATCGGAAGAAAGAAAATCGGGTGGGAGTTCTTAATTTATTCCCTGTATGCCATCGCCATCTATTCGCTCGGCTCTTTCATTATCAATGAAGTGATTTTTGTGGACGGGTTTGAAAGCATTGGTTCGCCCATAGTCGGGAAAGAAATTGTGCTTGCTGCAATCTTCGGCGGTTTGCTTTCGGGCGTCGGGAGTGGGCTTGTAATCAAGTTCGGCGGCGCGCTGGACGGCGTTGAAGTTATGGCGGTAATCTTCCACAAAAAGTTGGGCGTGTCCGTTGGTACGTTCGTGATGGTGTATAACGCGATTTTGTATATCGTTGCGGCGGTGATTGCATCGGCGGCTTCGGGACAAAATGAGTGGACCATCGCGCTGTATTCCGTGATTGCGTATTACGTCGGCTTGAAGACGGTGGACTTTATCGTTGAAGGTTTGGAAAAGGGTAAGGCGGCGATGATCATTACCGAAAACCCCAGAAAGTTGTCGGGCGCGCTGTCGAGAGAACTCAAACGCGGGATCACCCTTTGGGATTCGACGGGGTATTATTCGGGCGCGGATAAGAAGATGCTCTACGTCGTAGTGAACCGCTTTGAGATTGCGAAACTCAAAAACATCGTTAGTGAGTTGGATCCCAAAGCCTTTGTATCTATTATGGAAGTGAGTGAAATTATGGGTACGAGCAAAATGTACCGCAAAAAGAGTGCGAAGGCGCAGGGCGCGATGCCTGTTCAACTGGCGTTGCCTGTGGATAAGCACGAAGATAACACGCAAGAATAAATGGGCTACCCCAAAAGGAGATAAAAAATGAAAGAAAATTATATGGTTTGCAACTGTATGCAGGTTAGTTACAATAGCATCGCTGCGGCGCTCGAAGGCCACACGAAGTTTGAAGACGTTTTGCAACTCTTTGACGTAGTACAGGCAATTACCCATTGTTCTATGGGTTGCGGCGGTTGCCATGATAAGGTTTTAGAAGTGATTTCCGAAATTATGATGGGCTAATTTTTGTCTTATTTGCGGCGCAATGCGGCGTTGCAGTCCCTTAATACAACAAAAAAAGAGCGGGCGCGGTGCGCCCGCTCTTTTGCTTGCTTAAAAATAATTGTCATTAAAGGGAATTGATAGATCAACTTGCGCAGCAAATATAACTCGGCGCAAGCCGAATATAACTGCTTGACAATACCATTCGCGCAGGCGAATAGAACCGCTTAGTTGTTCGGGTTGAACTTGGGGCGCAACCCGAGTTCGGTAATCATCTGCCCGACGTAGCGCACGGGGATAAGTTCGATTTTATCTGCATATTTTT
>JAZOLF010000058.1:0-4163 GCA_045652785.1 Candidatus Scatosoma sp.
CGCCTACGGCGATTACATACCAAGCCTTTCGGCTTGAATAAACAACCCAAGTTGTAGTTCAACTTGCGTTGTTTATGGTGGAGATAAGCGGATTCGAACCGCTGGCCTCCTCGTTGCGAACGAGGCGCTCTACCAACTGAGCCATATCCCCATTGACAAAATTCATTATATAACGATTTCATTTTTTTGTCAATAATTTTTTATAAGATACTTGAAAAAAAATTGTAGATGCTGTATAATAGCCGTATGAGAAACTGGCTGAAAGACAAATGGATTATTATAAGCGGCGCATCTTCGGGGATCGGAAGAGAATTGACAAAACGTTTCATTCTCCGCTATGGGGCGTGCGTTTACGGAATCGGCAGAACGGAAGAGAAGATGCTTTCGCTGAAAACTGAACTGGGGGAATGTGCCGATCGGTTTTCCTACGCTTTATTTGACGTAGGGGATAAAGCGGGGTGGCAGGCGTTCGTTGAAACTCTGCGCACAAAAAAAATCATTCCAGCGCTTACCGTCAACAATGCGGGCGCGTTTCCAGCGTTCGGGCTGTTAGAAGATTTGGGGAGCGGCGTTGTCGAAATAACCTTACAAACGAACTTTTTCTCGGCTGTCTATTCCGCGGAAACGATGCTACCGTATATGCAAGGCGGCGGGATGGTGAATATTTGCTCTTCGTCGGCGCTTTGTCCTGTGGTTGGGACGGCGGCGTATTCTGCATCAAAAAGCGCTTTAAAGGGCTTTACCGAAGCGTTAGGCTTGGAATATAGCGGTAGGGTGTATATCGGTATTGTTTATCCTGGCACAACGAATACAGATCTCTTCCGCGCTGATGAACAAACCAAGGATAGCATTTTGCAAAAAGTTGCGATGAACCCCAAAAAGATGGCAAAGAAAATTGCACGCCGAATTTATCGAAAACGCCGACGTTCCGTTGTTGGATTTGATGCGCACGGAATGAATTTTGCTGCAAAGTTGATGCCCGTCAAAGGTCCTGCGTTCATTTCTTGGATTATGAAAAAGTCAGGATCGAAAGTGTTTAAGAAGGTTTTTCCTAAAAAGGAAAAATAAGTACTACATTTTTTGTAAATTGATTGACTTTTTTGGCGATTTATCTATACAAACGCTAAAAAATGTGTTATACTAAAAGAAAGGAAAAAGGAGATGGATTGTCTATGAAAATGACTTTTCGTTGGTACGGCGAAGGGAATGACCGTATCAAGTTGTCGGATATCAAACAAATTCCGGGCGTAGAAGGCATTGTTTGGGCGTTGCACGATAAGATGCCTGGCGAAGTTTGGCGCGAAGACGAGATTGCAAAGGTGAAAGCACAATGCGACGAATACGGCTTTAATATTGACGTTGTAGAATCTGTCAACGTGCACGACGATATTAAAATCGGCTTGCCTACGCGTGAAAAATACATCGAAAACTACAAGCAAACCATTCGCAATTTGTCTAAGTTTGGTGTCAAAGTTATTTGTTATAACTTTATGCCGATTTTTGACTGGACTCGCAGTAATTTGTTTCACGAAGTAGGGGATGGTTCTACCGCCCTTTTCTATGAAAAGGGAATGATCCAGGACGACTATAACGCGATGGCGAAGTATATCTTGGATTTCACGGAAAAATACAATATGTCTTTCCCTGGCTGGGAGCCTGAAAGAATGGCGAAACTGGACGAACTCTTTAAGGCGTATGCGGACGTCACCAAAGAAAAATTGTGGGCAAACTTGCAATATTTTTTGGAGTCGATTATGCCAACCTGCCGTGAGTGCGATATCAAAATGGCGATCCACATGGACGATCCACCCTGGGATATTTTTGGCTTGCCCAGACTTTTGGTGGACGAGCCGAGCATCGACCGTTTCTTGAAGATGGTGGACGATGAATATAATTGTTTGACTCTTTGTTCGGGCTCGCTTAACGCAAACCCTGACAACGACGTGGCGGCAATCGTTAGAAAGCATTGTGATAGAATCGCATTTGCGCATATTCGCAATGTAAAGCACTTTGAAAACGGCGATTTCTCGGAAGCCAGCCACCGTGATTGCGATGGCGATACCCGCATTTTGGATATCTTGAAAGCGTATCACGATTGCGGATTTGACGGCTATATTCGTCCTGACCATGGCAGGCACCTGTGGGATGAGGGACCTGGTAAAGTAAGACCTGGCTATGGGCTTTACGACCGTGCGTTGGGGATTATGTATATGCTTGGCGTATGGGATATGTTGGAGAAGTTAAAAGCGGAAAAATAAGGAGAGAAACATGAAACAGAACGTTTTGAATACCGATTTAACGGGAAAAGTAGTGGTTGTCACGGGTGCAGGCGGTGTGCTTTGCAGTTATTTTGCAAAGGTTGTGGCGCGCGCAGGCGCAAAAGTTGCGCTTTTGGACTTAAATGTTGATGCAGCGCAACAATATGCGGACGAGATCGTTGCGGAAGGCGGCATTGCAAAAGCCTATAAATGCAACGTTTTGGAAAAGGAAACTTGCTACGCTGTTGCGGATGCGGTTGCGTCGGATTTAGGACCTTGTGATATTTTGATTAACGGCGCAGGCGGCAACAATCCACGCGCAACTACGGATAAGGAATATTTTGAACTTGGCGACATTGATGCGGACACTAAATCTTTCTTTGATTTGGATGCAAGCGGCGTAGGGTTCGTGTTCAACTTGAACTTCTTAGGTACGTTGATTCCGACGCAGGCGTGTGCTAGACAAATGGTAGGAAGAGAAGGTTGTAATATTCTCAACATATCTTCGATGAACGCATACACGCCCCTTACAAAAATCCCTGCATACAGCGGCGCAAAGGCGGCAATTTCCAACTTTACGCAATGGCTTGCGGTGCATTTCTCGAAGGTTGGTATCCGTGTGAATGCAATCGCGCCTGGTTTCTTCTCTACCCAACAAAACGCAAAATTGTTGTGGAACGACGACGGTACGCCTACGGCAAGAACGGGTAAAATTTTGGCGGCTACTCCTATGGGTAGATTCGGTAAAACGGAAGAGTTGGAGGGCGGTTTGTTGTTCCTGATTAACAACGCTGCAGCAGGCTTTATCACGGGCGTTGTATTGCCCATTGACGGTGGTTTCTCGTCGTATAGCGGTGTATAATTTGTAAACAAAAAGAGCGGTAAAAACCGCTCTTTTTTATTTTGTTTTGATGCTGTCTTTGTATTCGCCAGGTGTTTTCCCTGTCATTTTTTTAAAGACGTAATTAAAATGTGAAACGGAATCAAAATACAGTTTTCCTGCGATGATAGCAAAGGGAACGTTTCGGCGAATGAGTTTCTTTGCTTCGTCAGTCTTTAACCGCAAGTAGGTTTGATAGATGCTTGTACCCGTTTTTGCTTTAAAAAATGAGCAAAGATAGGTCTTTCCGTAATGCAACTGTGCGCAAATTTCATCCAAGGAAAGTTTGTCGTAAACTTTGGAAGATAAGAAATAAACGATTTCATCTTGGAGCGCCGACGAAGACGAGATTTTCGAGATAAAAAACTCAGGCGTGGATGCGTTTCGTTTGTATTCGTTTCTCAGCAGGTAAATCAGCAACAATTCCAGTGAGTTTTTAATCACTTGTTCTCCGCCAAGGTTCGGCTTGTCTTTTAAAACAAGTTTGTTTAAATCAGGGTCGAAATCAGGAATTACGAAAGTTTCCGTCGCTTCGGTCATAATGTTTTCCAGTAGGTAACGGTAGGTTTCGGGAACGACGTACTTTTTGTCGGTGAAAAACGCCATGCCTTCGCTACGGCAATCAAAAGAAATGATAAAAATGTTTGCATCCTTGCCGTGACATTCCAAATGGTGGGGACAGTTGGGGGTAATAAAGATCATTTCCCCTTGTTTTAGAAGGTGTTTTTCTTCCCCAATATAGACAAAAACGTCCCCTTTATCGGCGTAATTGATTTCCCAAAAGTTGTGAAATTCTTCCCCTGAAACATAATTTTTTTCGGGTTCTTGGTAATGAATTGTAACAATTTTTTGTACGTTCAAAAAGTTGGAAATTTTGTGTTTATAAAATTGTTTTGTTGTGGTTTTTCTGCTCATAGTGATATTAGTATATCAATTATTTTCACATTTGTAAAATCTTTCATCTATATTTTTGCGAAATATTTTGTAAAAAAAGTGGAATAATTTATATTGCATTTTTTCACAAA
>JAZOLF010000059.1:0-2327 GCA_045652785.1 Candidatus Scatosoma sp.
TTGCCGATATGTTGGAAGAAATCCGCAAAGCGGAAGAAGCGGCGGTTGCAGAACAGGCGGCGGCTGGACAAGCGGTGGTGGCGGCTGAAACCCCTGCGGCAGAACAAGCATAAATATAAACGGAAGTAGCGGAGAAAATAGGTTGGATATTCCTGTAATCGAAAATAAAATAGGATATACGTTCCGCAATAAGTCGTTGTTGCAAACGGCACTCACGCACGTATCGTACGCGCGTATGTATGGCGGTGCGGACAACGAACGGTTGGAATACTTGGGGGATGCGGTGCTGCAACTGCTCATTACCGAAGGGCAGTATTTTGAAAGCGTGGCGTCCGAAGGTACGATGACCAAGCGTCGGCAGGAGTTGGTGAGTAAACTCCCTTTGAAAGACGCTGTGGAACGGATGGGGCTTGCGGAGCATCTCTTGTATGCGGGCGGTGTGGACAACGTTGGCGAAAAGACGGTTTCCAGCCTGTATGAAAGCGTGCTTGCCGCAATCTATTTGGACGGCGGTATGGATGCCGCTCGCGCCTTTTTGGCGGCGCACCCCTTGTCGGAAAACCGTGAAACAGGCGGCAACCACAAAGGGGAGTTGCAGGAGTTTTTGCAAAAGCAGGGCAAACCTTTGCCTGTTTACGCATTCCGAAAAGAAGGGCAGGACAACGCCCCTACTTTTGAATGCGTGGTACAAGCCGACGGGCAAAAGGGAAAGGGCAAGGGCGCGACGAAGCGCGCCGCAGAACAGGCTGCTGCAAAAAGCCTGCTGGGAAAATTGAGAAAGATGAAACAGAAATAAGGAGTGAGTGAAGTGGAATTAAAGGAAATACACTTGTATGGGTTTAAATCCTTTGCGGATCGGACGGTGATTCGCTTTGAAGAAGGGGTGACCTGTATTGTTGGGCCCAACGGTTGCGGGAAGAGCAACGTTGCCGACGCGGTGCGTTGGGTTTTGGGCGAACAATCCGCAAAACAGTTGCGCGGTTCGAATATGCAGGACGTTATTTTTGGCGGTACGCTGGAAAGAAAGCAAAGTACATACAGCGAAGTAACGCTGGTGTTTGATAACACCAAGCGTATTTTCGACGTGGATTTGGATGAAGTGGCGATGACCAGACGTCTGTATCGCTCGGGGGAAAGTAAGTACTTGCTCAACGGCGAACCCAGCCGTTTGAAGGAGTTTGTGCGCTTGTTCCACGGCGTTGGTTTGGGGAAGGAAGGGTATTCCATCATCAGCCAAGGCAAAGTAGAACAAATTATGAACCGCCGCCCTGCGGAAAGAAGAGAAATCTTCGAAGAAGCGGCGGGGCTTATGAACAACAAAAAGCGCAAGGAAGAAATTGAAAACAAAATTGCAGGGGCGGAAAACGACCTTGCGATTTACGCACAGCGTTTGGACGAAGTGGAACGTCGTTTGGGCCCCCTTGAAAAGCAAGCGGAAGGCGCAAAGAAGTACCAAGAATTTGCGGCGGCACTCAAAGATAATGAAGTGAATATGTATATCTATCGGATGGAAAATTCCGACCATGAAACGGCAAAACACCGCAAGGAAATTGCCGAAATTTCCGATAGAATTATCGACTTGACGGCGGAAATCGACCGCATCAACCACGTTTTGGAAGAAGATAGAGCAAAGATTGCCCGCGCGGACGATGAAATTGCCGAACTCCACGACGAACACGTTGCCCTTTCCGTCGGAAATGAAAGAAAGGACGGGGAACTCAAACTCGCGAAAGAAAAGATCGGTGCGTACCGTTCGCAGGTGGATGCGGCGGGGATTTTTCTGGACGGCGCAAAAGTGGGCGTTGGCGAAATCAGCGACGCGTTGGCGCGTGGGGAACGCGCGAAGAAAACGGCGGTAGAACGCATTGCGGAAATCGAAACGGAAACGGATACTCTTCGCACTTCGATTGCGGCGCTCGAAAGCAAAATTGCCGTCTTTGAGCGACTTTCCGAAGAGCAACACAAGAGCCAACTTTCGTCTGCGGAAGAAATTTCCGAACTGAAAAAGAACCAGGGTGCGCTCGATTCGCAACTTGCTTACACCCGCGAAAAGATTGCGGATATTGAAGGCGCACTTGCGAAAAATCAGGGGCGTAAGGAAGAAATTTCCGACGAGTTGTCCGTGGTGAGAAAAGATTTGAAGAAGTTGCATGATTTGGTTGGCGGCGGCGTTTCGCGCCTTGAAAACGACGTGGAAGAAAGCCGTGAATTGCAATCGGAAATCAACAACTTTAACCAAGAGCTTTTCAAGGCAAAGGCGGAACTTGCGGCGTTGCAGGAAAAACTGGAAAACTTGATCGCGGCGAAAAACCGTTTCGAAGGGTATC
>JAZOLF010000060.1:0-11834 GCA_045652785.1 Candidatus Scatosoma sp.
TCTTCCTAAGACCGCTTGGCCTCCGACTTTGCGTACTTTTTTATCAATTTTCTCTATTTTTAGCCGCTTTTGCTTATTTACCGTTCAAATTCCAGCGCCCTGCAACGTCCCGCAAAGTATCGCCATACGTCGCTTTCTCAATGCTTTCTACCGCCAACAATGGAATATTATCGCACTCAATTCCTTGCCGATAAATACGGATTTCGCCTACTTTTGCCCCTTTCTCAATCGGAGCACTAATTCCCCTGTCAAGAACGATTTGCGTTTGATATTCTGCCTTTTCACCGCGTTTCACAAAGAGATATCCGTTGCGGGCAGGCTTGATTGCAACACTCTTTTCTTTTCCCGCCGTTACGCCTACTTTTTTATCAAAATTCCCATTCGCATCGACAATTTTTTGCATCATGTAGGTCGCAAAAGTATAATCAAAACTTTCAGCCATTTCTTTAAACCGTGTTTTGCTATCCTGTTCCCCGATTACCACCGAAATTAAACGCATATTCTCCCGTTTTGCAGTTGCCGCCAAGCAAAAACCTGCTTCGTTAGTAAAGCCTGTTTTCCCGCCATCACAACCGTTATAAAACTTCACCAAACGGTTTGTGTTGGTAATCTCCGTTGTTCTGCCCTGCGGATGCTGAAAACTATCCAGCCATATTTTACTAAAAGTAAAATACTCTTCATGTTTTATGAGTTCCGCAAACATTTTTGCAACGTCTTTTGCGCAAGAATATTGTGGCTCTTTTGGCAAGCCCGTGCAGTTTGCAAATAGCGTATTTTCACAGCCTAATGCCCTTGCTTTTTCATTCATTTTATCAACGAAAATACTATCGCTACCAGCAATCCTTTCCGCAAGCGCCACACAACTATCGTTTGCCGAACAAACTACGATACTTTTGATCAGTTCCGATACCCGATATTTGGCGTTTGCCTCCAAAAATACCTGCGATCCGCCCATATCTGCGGCGTTTTGAGATACTGTAATTTCTTCGTCAATAGATAAAACACCCTGATCAATGCTTTCAAAGGTCAGGAGCAGGGTCATAATCTTGCACATACTTGCAATCGGCAATCGTTTCGTGGCTTCTTTTTCGAATACGGCAATTCCGCTGCTCGATTCCATCACGTACGCCGACTTTCCGTTTGCAAAGAGTTGCAGGGTGTTTTTCTCTTTCTCCCCTTTTTTTGATAAATTTGCCGTAATTTTGGAATTATTATCAAAAAATTGCTCGCTTTCATCACAAAAATCAGCACATTCAACGCATTCTGCATGTGCGAGTTGACAACGAGTGGATTTACGTTCATTTTTGTGCGAATTATAGCCAAAAAACGCACTCAAAATTGCCCCGATTGCAAGTGTTGCACTAATCATTTCTACGCTTTTATTCTTCATATTCCCCCCTTATTGTTATGTCAGACATAATTATTACGTCAAGCATACTACTCGTTCATCATACGCCCTACTGATATACCGTAGCCGCGCGTAGGATCGTTTACAAAGACGTGCGTAATTGCCCCGACAAGCACTCCGTTTTGTAAAATCGGGCTACCGCTCATGCCTTGCACAATCCCGCCCGTTTCTTCAATCAATGTTTCGTCGGTTATTTTTACAACGTAATGCTTGTTTTCTTTATTTCCCTTATCTACTTTGACGATTTCAATTTCGTATTCTTTGGGCGTTTCCCCGCAAATGGTTGTAAAAATGCTGGCTTTCCCAGGTTTTACCTGCTTATCCGACGCTTGTACGACCTTCAAATCCTTCGTTTCATAGCCGTCGCGTATTTTCCCATAGATACCGCAAATACATAATTTATCTGCCTTTCCCAGCGATTTCTCCGCTAAAAACATCCCACGCAACTCGCCAGCCTTGCCTCGAACCCCTTTCGAAACGCCGACGATGCTACATCCATATACTTGTCCGTCCGATAATTGCATATTTTTTGCGTCCGCACCTGCTACGGGATGCCCCAAAGCACCAAACCTTCCGCTATCTTTTTCAATATAGGTAACCGTGCCGATTCCCGACACACCGTCGCGAATTAAAACCCCGATTTTATAGCGGCCGTTTGTCTTATCTTTTACAGGACGAACAACGATTTCCTGCGTTTCTTCCCCACGAGTAATTTTGCATTTTAACGGATTTTCACCGTTTTTTGCTAATATTCCATTCAATTCAGCGATTGTTTCCGCATTCACGCCATTCAACGAAGTAATCATATCCCCAGCGCGCATACCTGCATCCGCAGCAGGCGATCGCTTACCGCTTTCTGTGACAACATCGCAAAAACCAAGCACCTGCACCCCGCCCATCGAAAGTGTAAAACCCGCCGCCATACCGCCTATATAGACTTCTTTGGATGGAATAACCGCATCAGCCTTTGCTGAAACCGCCCTGTCATGGACGAAAAATCCCCCCAGCGATAGAAAAACGCCCATAAAAAAAATACTCAACCTACGCATCACAATCCCCCTTTTAAGGCATTGTGCGTAAATTGAGTATTTCTTATACAATGTAATAATTACAGGCTATTTTTATATAATTCCGCCTGTTTTAACAATTCTTCGGCATGTTTATAAGCAAAAGCATCCGATTCATCACCGCCGCCAAGCAAACGGACAATTTCCTGTTTCTTTTCATCCCCTTGCAAGGAGCGTACCTGCGTCAGCGTCTTTCCGTCGCATTCCATCTTTTCAATCAAGAACTCCGCATCGCTCATTACTGCGATTTGCGCCAAGTGCGAAACGGCAATAATTTGCGTGTTTTTTGCGATTTTTGCGAACTTTTCGCCCACAACTTTGGCGGTTTTGCCACTAATACCTGCATCAATTTCATCAAATAAATAAGTACAGATTTCATTGACGGATGAAAGACGTGTTTTGAGCGCAAGCATAAATCGGCTCATTTCCCCACCGCTAATAATTTTTCCAAGGGGTTTTAAGGGCTCGCCTGCGTTGGCGGAAAACAGGAAACAAATGCGGTCTAAACCGTTTCTATCCGCTCTTTCTACGTCTTCTTCGGTATAATCGGTGAACTCGATAGAGAATTGCGCACTTGCTATATTCAAGGTCTTCAATTCTGACGTAACGTCCGAGCAAAAAGCCGCACCGAATTCCATTCTAACTTCGGTAATCTCTTTGCAAAGCGTATAAATCTTTTTGCAAATCTTTTGACGGCGTTCGGTCAACTTTGCATATTGACCTTCGGCATCGCTTAAAAGTTCATATTCCTTGCGAATTGTGTCGTAATAAGTGTCTATTTCGGCTTTATCGCGGCCGTATTTTTTCTTTAACGCACGAATTGCATCCAAACGATCTTCTACTTCTTGCGCTTCGTTTTCATCAAAATATACGCCGTCGGCATAGTCGATAATGGTTGCAGCCAAATCTTCCGCTTCGGAGAAAAGCGTTTCCAAACGATCATAAACGCCGCTATATTCTTCATCTAACTTCGCGATGGTTGCAAGGCTGCGCATTGCATATCGAATAGCATCGAGCGCACCGCTTTCCGCATTGAGCGCAGAAGAACTTTCTTGGAGTGCAGTTAGGATTTTTTCAACGTTGTTAAACCTGTTGCGTTTTGCAACAAGTTCATCTTCTTCCCCATCTTTCAGGGCAACGCCTTCAATCTCCTGCATTTGGAACGAAAGCATATCTAAACGCCGACTGCGTGCCGTTTCGTCACCGCCTAACTTTTCAATTTGTTCATCAATGGACTTACGCTCGGAAAGCAAAGCGGACAACGCTGTTTTCTTTTCAAGAATGGGCGCCCCGATTGCGGTATCCAAAGTTCTAAGTTGATTGCTTTCTTTCAATAGAAAGAAATGTTCGCTTTGACCGTGGACGTCCACCAAATAATCGGTCACCGAACGGAGCATCGCCGCCGTGACGGTGTTGCCGTTAATTTTAATGCTACTCTTTCCGTTTTCAGCAAAGCGGCGGGAAATGATAATCTCTCCGTCCGTTTCAATGTCCATTTCACGGAGTACGGAAAGCGCCTTCGAATCTTCGGGCAAAACAAACTCCGCTTTCACCAGGCATTCGGTTTCGCCGTGTCGAATCATCGTTCGATCTGCTTTTGCACCCAAAACGAAGTTGACAGAATCCAAAATCACCGATTTACCCGCACCCGTTTCCCCTGAAAGGACGTTCAACCCTTCGGTAAAGCGTATGGTCGCACTTTCGATAAGCGCAACGTTTTTAATGGTCAACTGTGATAACATAAAAACCTATTATTGATTGATAAAATCGTTAATTCTTTTTACAATGAGTTCCGCAGATTCCGTGTTTTCGCAAACCGAGAAGACCGTATCGTCCCCTGCAACTGTACCGATAATTTCTGGATAGTTCAATTTATCCATTACCATACCAGCGTTATTACCGTTGCCAGGCAAAGTTTTAATAACGACGATATTTTGGGCATTACGAACGCTAATGATACAATGCAGGAACAAACTCTTCATCTTCGGAGAGATCTCGGAAACCGATTCGCGGATGTGCGCATAGCGGTATTTTTTCTCCATTCCCGTCACTTTGAACAAGCCCAAATCCTTGATGTCACGGGAGATGGTTGCTTGTGCTACAACGTAGTTTTGCTTGTTCAATTCCGCGCAAAGTTCTTCTTGCGTTTCGATTTCTTTTTGTTCAATGATTTCTAAAATTTTTGCATGCCTTGCCGATTTCAACATAATCCACCAATCATCCGTTTAATTTATTTTTTACTTTGTTGAAGAAATTCTTTTCATCGAGCGTCGGGAACTTCGCGCTAAATGGCGCTTTTTCGACGGTCACCATGTCATTTTCTGCAAGCGTTGCCACCGCTTTCCCATCGACCAAAAGCAGCGCCTTGCCTTTTTCTACCGTAAAGGAAAATTGTTCCTGCTCGGAGAAAACCATCGGTCTTGCACCCATCGTGAATGCGCAAATCGGCGTTAACATAAAGACAGGAACTTCGGGGGCAATAATCGCACCGCCAGCAGACAAGGAATATGCGGTTGAGCCCGTCGGTGTTGAGAGCAACGCCCCGTCGCCTGCGATATGCACCGTGCCGTTTTCTGTGGCAACTGTCAATTTCAAAATCTGCGGATTCTTCGCAAAAGACGATGCGTAATCGCGTTGAATAACCACTTCGTTCAAGGCTACGTATGTATCGCCGTCAATCGTCACTTGCAATAAACTGCGGTTCAAAATCTTGCATTTTCCTGCGAAAAAGGATTCGACGAACTCCACGATTTTATATACGTCTTCACGCTCGTATTCCGTTAAAAAACCCAAATTGCCGTAGTTGACACCCACCAGCGTGATTTGCTGTGGAGCCGCCACCGTTGCCGCGTGCAAAATCGCACCGTCACCGCCTAATACGATGAGCAAATCAACGCCACAGATATCGGGATTGTTTGGAAAAACGTGTACTTCGTGACCGTTTCCCTGCAATTTCGTAGATAAGTTCAGAAAAATATCTTTCCCAACCTTTCCTACTTTTCCGATAAGACCTATCTTCATAGTTTCTCCTTATTGCAATAAATCCAAAGAATATTGCTTTGCAAGTTCCTTAATTTTTGCCAAAAGTTCGTATTCCTTCCAACCGCTACCCTGCTTTTTCCAGAGCGCAACGTATTCTACGTTTTTGCCCTTTCGAATGGGGGCATTCGTAATTCCAAACAACTGCAAACCACATTCCTGCGCGTAAGCATAAACACTCGAAACAATTTCAGGATGCACGGATGGACGAACAATACCGCTCTTGCCAATATTCTTGTTTTCGCATTCGAATTGCGGCTTAATCAACGTGACGGCAAAGCCACTCTCGTCTAAAAGTTCCGCAATCACAGGAAAAATCAAGCGTAAAGAGATGAAACTTACGTCCGTGACAATTCCTTCAATCGGCTCGGGAAAGTCCGTTTTTTCCAAGTATCTTGCGTTGGTATTGTCCATCACCACAACGCTGGGATTGCAAGCGATTTTTTCAGCAAGTTGACTTTCGCCTACGTCCACCGCGTACACTCTTTTTGCGCCGTTTTGCAACAGGCAATCGGTAAAACCACCCGTAGATGCGCCGATGTCAACAAAAACTTTGCCCGCAATCTGGAAAGAGAAACTTTCGATGGCGCGGGCCAACTTATAGCCGCCGTTGGATACAAAGCGTTCTCCGTCGTCCACGAAAACGATTTCGTCCGTTTCTTTTACTTCGTCCTTAGGACGAATTTTTTTACCGCCTACAAGTACCCAGCCCTTTTCAATCGCTTCTGCCGCTTTTGTGCGCGAGCCGTATTTTTCGGCAAAATACTTATCGGCTCTCATATTCGTTCAAAGTTGCAAGCGCAAAACGCTCGATATCTTCGCAATTTACGCCGTATTCACGCTGTAATTGCGCAACGCCGCCTTGCACGATAAACTCATCGCGATAGGCAAAAGATTTAACCCTAAGCGGCAAATTTTTTTGCATCACAAAAGTATTCACCATACTGCCAAAGCCACCCAACAAGACGTTGTCTTCCAGGGTGATTACCGTCCCGGAAAGGGAGCGCAACAACGTTTCGTCCAAAGGTTTGACAAAGCGTGCGTTGACAACGGAAATTGCCTTGCCCTGCTTTTGCAGGTTTGCCGCAACCTTTGTTGCGATCGTCAAACAACGTTCACCGACCGCCAAAATGGTCACTTTACAATCCTCCGATTTTTGCAAATATTCCCATTTGCCAAGTTGTAATTCCCCGTTGTCGCCGCCGAATACAACCTTCCCTGCTCTCGGATAGCGTATAGCAAGCGGATGGTTAAAGGTTTCACTCCAAAGGAGAACGCGGCGCAATTCGTCAGTATCCTTAGGGGCAACGATCGTTAAGTTCGGGATCATCGACAAATAGGACAAATCAAACACCCCTTGATGGGTTTCGCCGTCTGCGCCGGAAATTCCCGCTCTGTCAATGCACATGGTCACAGGCAAATTCATTGAACAAACGTCGTGAATGATCTCGTCAAACGCTCTTTGCAAAAAGGTGGAATAGATTGCGTAATACGGCTTTAATCCACCCGCCGCCATCGAAGAGCAAAGCACGGACGCGTGTTCTTCGCAAATGCCGACATCAAATGCCCTTTCAGGATAGTGGGCAAAGAAATCAGCCAGCCCCAGTGCTTCTTTCATCGCGGTGGAAACCACCGTAATTTTATCGTTATTTTTTGCCATTTGACAAAGTGTTTCGCCCAAAACAAAGGAATATTCTTCTACTTTTTCCGTGCCGAACGGTGGAACGCCGTGTGTGTTCAAGGGATTTTCTTCCGTAAAAGCATATCCTTTGCCCTTTTTCGTGGCAATATGGAGCAAAACCGAACCCGATTGCAGGCACTCTTTTGCCTGCGCAAAAGATTCGAGCATTTCATCCAAATCGTTCCCGTCTTTCAGCCCGATATATTGTAACCCGAATTGTTCAAGCAATTTTACAGCGTCCACTTTTGCGGCGTTGCCTGCATCCGATAAAATATCGTGCATTCCGCCCACCGTCGGAGAAATGGACATTCCGTTGTCGTTGAGAACAATTAAAATTCTTGTGTTCAATACTTTGAAAGAGTTTAAGGCTTCGTAAATCAAACCATTATTAAACGAGCCGTCGCCGATATACGCAATAACAGCGTTGTCTTCGCCGAGCAAATCTCTCGCCTTTGCAAAGCCCAGCGCTGCCGAAATCGAAGTACCTGCGTGCCCCGTATCGTAGCAATCAAACTCGCTTTCATTGCGTTTCGGGAAACCCGAAATACCATCTTTTTGGCGGAGTGTAGAAAATGCGCCGTATCTTCCCGAAAGTAATTTATACGGATAACATTGATGCCCTACGTCAAAAACGACTTTGTCGCGCGGAAAATCAAAGGTATGAAACATCGCCACCGTCGATTCCACCGAGCCAAGGTTGGACGATAAATGCCCACCACAAGAAGTCACTGTATCATAAATTACTCTGCGCAGTTCGTCGCAAAGTACGTTTAATTCGTTTCGAGAACAATCTTTAATTTTTTCAGGACGTATTCTCTCTAACATACAACCCCCATTTCTTTGCGAAAAGAAATCAACTTTTGCTTAATTACTTTTCTCGTTCACGCACATAGCGTGCCAAATCGCTTAAAAACGCGGTATCACATTCGATCCCTTCAAGGAATGCCAAACATCTCGTCAAACAATCGTCCGCGCGGAGCATCGCCCCCGTCAATCCATACAATTTTACGCACGTGAGTTTATCAGAGTTTTCATCCTTGCCGATGGATTTTCCAAGCGTTTCAAATTCGCCCGTCACGTCCAAAATATCGTCCGTGATTTGAAAAAGCCTACCAATTTCTTTACCAAACTGTTCTAACCGCAAAAAATAACGGTTTTCCGCCAAAATCGACGGAATCAAAATGGGCGCAAGCAAAAGTTTGCCTGTTTTATTTTCCTGCACGAAGATCAATTCTTCTTCGGTGGGATCAGCCACATTTTCGGAAAAATACAAATCCGCTGCCTGCCCTGCAATCATACCGCCCATACCGGCGTATTCGCTTAAAAGTTTGGACGCCAAAGCATATTTTTCGCCCTTTAATGCGCTATCAAAACAAATGGTGAACGCTTGATTTAACAGCGCATCCCCTGCCAAAATTGCATAGGATTCAGCAAAAGCCTTGTGACAGGACGGTTTTCCGCGACGAAAATCATCGTTGTCCATCGCAGGCAAATCATCGTGAATGAGCGAATAAGTATGGATCATTTCAAGCGCTACCGAATACGGTAAAACGTCGTCGTGCGGAACGCCAAGCATTTCCGCTACGGCAAGCATCAATACGGGCCGAACGCGTTTGCCGCCCGAAAGCAAGGAATACCGCATCGCATCCCCCAAAATGGCGGGACGGGTGTTTAGCGTTTCGGCGTATTTTTCCAAATATTGCTCAAATGTCCGCAAATATTCGGCGTATTTTTCATCAAAATCGTACACTTTATTACTCCTTCCAAGCCGAAATACAAGTATTTTTAAGCAACATTGTAATAGTCATCGGCCCAACACCGCCAGGAACGGGCGTAATGTAAGACGTTTTCGGGGCAACATTTTCAAAATCAACGTCCCCACAAAGTTTCCCGTTTTCGTCGCGATTAATACCTACGTCCACGACGACCGCACCATCTTTTACCATATCAGCGGTGACAAACTTCGGTTTCCCTACCGCCGCTACGATAATATCCGCGTTGCGGCAAATCGCCGCAATATCATTCGTTTTGCTGTGGCAAACGGTCACGGTAGCATTCGCGTTCAGCAGCAGCAAAGCCATGGGCTTTCCTACCGTATCGCTCCGCCCCAAAACTACGGCATTTTTGCCAGTTAAGTCAATGCCTGCATCCTGCAAGAGCATCATTACGCCAGTTGGTGTGCAAGCGGAAATTCTTTGCTCGTTCAAAACAAGTTGACCCAAGTGCTCCACCGAAAAACCGTCCACGTCCTTACTTGCGGGAATCCGCGACATAGCAGATTCCGCATCCAAGCCCTTAGGCAAGGGAAGTTGCAGCAATACGCCGTGAATGGAATCGTCCGACGATAAGGTATCCAGCAGATTTTCCAACTCTTTTTGAGAAACGTTGGCAGGCAATTCATACGAAAAAGAACGCATACCAACGTCCGCGCAAGCCTTAATCTTGTTACGAACGTAGATTTTCGATGCAGGATCTTCCCCTACGATAACAACCGCAAGACCCGGTACAATTTTTGCCGACTCAATATCGGCTTTTATTTGCGCACGCATTTTTGTCGCAAGCGCTTTTCCGTCTAACAATCTCATAGCGATTATTTGTTGATTACGCCAGCCAAAACGCCGTTGACGAAATCCGCACTATTGTCGGTAGAGTATTTTCTTGCAAGCCCTGCCGCTTCCGAAACGGAAACAACAGGGGGGATATCGTCAAAGAACTTGATTTCCGCCATCGCAATGAGCAAAATACTCTTGTCCATCGGGTTGATGCGGTTTTGCAAATAATGGTGACACGCATCTTCGATATCGGTGATGAGTTCCGTCCAGTTCTTCATAACAACTTCCACCAAAGACGTTGCAAAAGCGATTGCATCATCGGACAATGCAAATTGTTTAAACACTTTTTTACGGAATGAACTATCCGTTTCATTGTTAAATTGTTGCGCAAAAATGATATTGAGTGCTGCTTCTCTTGCTAATGTTCTCATAAAGTATCTCCGCTATTTCACGCGAAAATCCCCTATCCTACACAGAATAAGGGATTTCGTGGTTTTTTATTCTTAGTCTTCGTTTTCTTCTTCCGTTGCAGGTTCTTTCCTTTCGATAAAAACAACGTCTTCGATGTGAACGTCCACCTTTGCAACCTTGTATTTTGTCATGCTTTCAACGCTTTGCTTTACCGATTGTTGAATGCGATAAGCAAGTTCGGGCACGTCGTAGCCGTATTCTACAACAACGGAAATATCTGCATAAATGCCGTCCTTTTCCAAAAAGAGCGTAATGCCGTTTTTATTATTCGGCAAAGGCAGAGTGCCTTCTACTTCGGAAACCGCAATCGAAACAATGCCTTTTACGATCCCTGCGTTATAAACGGTTTTACCGCTTTGCTTTTCTTCCGTACTCGGTCTAAACGTAGCCATTCAAAAAATCTCCTTCCAAGAAACTGCTTTGCCTATAAACCTAAAAGGTTTAGAGCCTTGCTTTTCTTTATTATAGCATACTTTTTTGAATATTTCTACTGTTTTGACACAATTTTTTCTCAGTTTTCCGCATAAACAGGCATAATTATTACGTTTCCTGCCACAATTCCCGTTTCATTTTTCAGCATCGTGTAGATCGAGAGCGCGGTATCGTAGTTCAATTCCGACGCGTTAATGAACACGTTTACGTTGTCGCTTTCACTCGAGACCGATACAACTGTATCCGAAAATCCGAGCGAACGGATCATATTTTCCAGCAACAACTCCTGTTCCATCGCTTCGACAATGTCGAGTTTCATCTGCGTTGCTTCTTCGTATTTTGTTTCCCCTTCGTCGTATAATGCGATTACGCTGTCGAGTTGCACCAACTCTTCACTTCTCGTCGTTGTACGTTCCGCACGGTAAGTGTCGAAGTAGTTCGACGCCGTCATATTGCTATCCGCCGTCGCGTCTGCCCCATTGTTCGCCAACGCAAAATTACATACCGCCGTCACAGCCAGTACCCCCACAAGCGCCGCCATACCGATAATTGTTTTTTTGTTTGCCATAAAATATCTCCTTTAACCTTATTTTTTTAAATAAACTTTTACATATTTTTGTTCAATTCCCAGTGCCGTAGCCGCCGCTTCTCTTACGTCTATCACGACGGAAATTTGCCTTGCGCCTTCGCATACAATCACGACGCTTTGAATTCCGTCTTCCGTCCTGCCGATCATAACTTCCGCATCCCCAACACCGTCTATGGTTTCTAAAATAGAAACCAAACGTATCTCATCGCTATCTGCGTTGATGCTTGTCGCTTGCTTGTCTTTCAAAAACACTTGCCATACGGCAAATCCTAAAACAACTGCCATCACGCCGATCAACGCAATTTCCAGCCACTTTTTCTTTGCTTTTTCTTTCAATCCATTAAACAACGCGACAAAACACCCCCTTGCAGCCAAACTCCTGCTCTAAATATTCTTTCACGGCAGTTTCTTGTGTCGATGAAATTGCGTCTAAAACAAAAATTTTTACGTATTGAACCCGAACAATTTGCTCTTCATAGCCGTTCCCAGTAAACGTTTCCCACACGCATTGTAAAGCGATGCTTTCAATGAATGGATACCGATTTTTTAAATCGTCTTCAAGTCTGTTTTTCGTTTCCTGTATATGCTTGTTACT
>JAZOLF010000061.1:0-2276 GCA_045652785.1 Candidatus Scatosoma sp.
CGGTAATTTTGCATTACAGCAACCTGTGGGTGGATTATTTCAATACAGGCACGGCGGAAGTAGAAAACAACCACTTGTTTCCCATCTATCCCTGCAACGTAATGATGTGGATGCTGGTAGCGGTAGCGTTCATCAAAAAGCGCGAAGGCGTTCCCTACACCCTGCTTGCGGAGTTCGTCTTCTGGGCGGGTGTTGTATGCGGCGCGGTGGGGATTATCTTCAACAAGAACTACGCGAACACCCCCGACTTGCGTGACTACGACATTTTCAAGGGTTTGATTAGCCACTCGACCATGCTATTCGGCTGTATCTATATGCTGGTGGGGAAATATATACGCATCCGTGTATTCAACGTTTTGAGTTGCCTTGCAGGTATGGTTGTCTTTGTTTTGGACGGGCTGCTGATGGACTGGTTGTTCGTGCGCATCGGCAAAGAACCCGTTGACGGAATGTTTTTAAAGGAAACCCCTTTGGCGCAATTCCCGAACCTTTCGGTGTGGGCACTTGCCCCGCTTGCGCTGTTCATCATCTTTGCAGGCTTGGCTCTCTACGAGCAGAAATGCCTTCCCGAAGAAGAACGCTGGTACACTCGTTTGAAAGAACGAAAAAATAAAAATACAAAGGAGAACAACGTATGAACGAATCTTTAAGAAACTTTCTCTTCAAACTGTTTAGCGATACGCCGCTCAACGCAGGCGAGAAATTCCTGTTTATGGAATTCAGCATTTGGCACATTTTGTATATGATCGCAATTTTTGGTTTGATTGCTTTTGCGGCATTGAAATTTAGAAATAAGACGATCGAAACCAAAGAAAAAGTGCTCCGCATCTTAGCAGGCGCTCTGCTCTTCTCGTATTTGAGTGACTTCTTCTTCCACGATTTCGTGTACGCGGAAACGCTTGCCGACGGATCTATCGTTGACCGCTTGAATATGGATAAACTCCCCTTCCACCTTTGTACGTCGATGGGTATTATCCTTTTCTTCGTCACCTACAACAAGAAACTCCGCAAGTTCCTTGAACCCGTTGCCGCTATTGCAATTACGGGCTCGCTGATGTATATCTGCTACCCCACCAACGATTGTGAACCGTGGTGCTACCGCTTGGTACAAACCATGTTCTTCCACGGCGTAGAAATGGCTTGGGGCGTGCTTGCAATCTCTATGGGGCTCACCAAACTTAGATGGAAAAACGTTTGGCAAGCCTACGTGCTTTTGATCGGCATCACGGTATGGGCAAAAATCGGTCTTACGGTCTATGGTTACAACTGGTTTTTCTTGCGTGAAAATCCTTTCTATATCACCGCTTTGGATTTGCCTTGGCTTTTGCCCATCATTGTACCTGCGGCAATCTTCCTGGTATGCGTAATCGTGTACGGCATAAAGTCTGGCATCGCGGCAATTTGCAAAAAGTACGGAATCAACAACGACTCCGCAGAAGTAATCCCCTTCGAAAAGCCCGAAGAACCCGCCCTTGCGGAAGTAGCAGCAACCGAAGAAACCAACGAATAATCCCCCCACGCTTTGGGGCTAAAACCAAAAAGAGTAGCGACACCGCTACTCTTTTTTTTACACCTTCCATCCCCCTTCCATCCGTAGGGGCTATTCACGAAGCGCCCGCTTTTCCATCCTTCACAACCGCTTGCAGGGGCGGGCGCCTTCGACCGTCCATCCGCGCCCCACTTGTCCACGTCCGACCATCAAACCCGCGCACAACCCGCCCGCATTTCCGCATAAAATAAAGAATAGACGGAACGTATCCCTACGTTTCGTCTATTCTTGTGAGAGAATATGAAAAAAGTTCCTGTAATCATCTATATTCTATCACACAAATTTCATTTTGTAAATACCCTTAACGAAAATTCTTTAAAAAAAGTTTAGAAAGAAAACAAAGCAAAGAGTTTTTCCGCAACACGCAAGCCATCCGCGGCAGCGGAAGTAATCCCCCCGGCGTATCCAGCGCCTTCCCCACAGGGAAAAAGCCCCTTCGCGGAAACGGACTGCAAATCCTCATCGCGGTGGATGCGCACGGGCGAACTGGTACGGCTTTCCACCCCCGTCAAAACAGCATCAGGGCAAGCAAACCCTTTCAGTCTGCGATCCATATCTACGGCGGCGGCTTTCAGGCTCTCGCATACTCCCGTAGGGAGTACACCGTTCAAATCCGCAAACGACGTACCTGCCGCATAGGACGGAAGTACGTCCCCCCAAGTTTGGCTCACCTTACCTTGTAGGAAATCCCCAAGTCTTTGCGCTGGCGCACGATAATCACTCCCCC
>JAZOLF010000062.1:0-6444 GCA_045652785.1 Candidatus Scatosoma sp.
GGTTACGCGGTTTTCAAAAGGTTCGCCCGTTCTACCGTCGAACAGTTGGAACTTACCGTCAACTTTGCCGTCGGGGTTCAAAAGGTTGTTTTCCTTGGACAGTTGTTCAAGGTCGCGTTCGTTCGCACCGTCGAATACGGGCGTAGCAATCTTCCAACCGAGTTGCTTACATACGTAGCCAAGGTGCACTTCCAAAACCTGACCGATGTTCATACGCGAAGGAACGCCCAAGGGGTTGAGCAAGATTTGGGGAGGCGTACCGTCAGCAAGGAAAGGCATATCCGCTTGCGAAAGCACGCGGGAGATAACGCCCTTATTACCGTGACGACCTGCCATCTTGTCACCGGTTTGGATTTTACGTTTTTGCGCGATATAAACACGAACGAGTTTTGTCACGTCGGGTTCAAGTTCGTCCTTGTTTTCTCTGGTGAACACCTTAACGTCAACAACGACGCCGCCTTCACGGGGGGGAACTTTCATCGAGTTGGCGCGAACTTCTCTGGACTTTTCGCCGAAGATTGCACGGAGCAATCTTTCTTCGGGCGTGAGTTCCGCTTCACCCTTCGGGGAAACTTTACCAACCAAGATGTCGCCGCTGTGCACTTCCGCACCGATACGGATGATACCGTCTTCGTCCAAATCCTTCAACGCATCGTCGCCCACGTTGGGGATTTCGCGCGTGATTTCTTCGGGGCCGAGTTTGGTATTACGTGCATCAATTTCGTGCTTTTCAATGTGAATGGAAGTAAATACGTCGTCTTGTACGAGTTTTTCGGAAAGCAAGATAGCGTCTTCGTAGTTGTAGCCTTCCCATTCCATATAGCCGACAAGGATGTTCTTACCAAGCGCAAGTTCACCGTTTGCGGTCGAAGGACCGTCCGCGCTGATTTCGCCCTTGAACACTCTGTCGCCCGTAGCAACGATGGGTTTTTGGTTCAAACACGTACCGGAGTTGGAACGTTCAAACTTCTTCAAAGGATATTCTCTGATCGTACCGTCGTTTTCGCGAATCTTGATCATGTTGGAGCAGCAACCTACTACCATACCGTCTTCCTTCGCGGTCACGATAACGCCAGAGTATTTTGCGATAGAGCCTTCGATACCGGTCGCAACGATTGCGGGTTCGGTCTTCAAAAGGGGAACTGCCTGACGTTGCATGTTCGAGCCCATGAGCGCACGGTTGGTATCGTCGTTTTCCAAGAAAGGAATGAGCGCGGTAGCAACGGAAACAAGTTGCTTGGGCGAAACGTCCATGTAGTCCATTTTGCTTGCAGGCATTTCGGTAATGTCGTCACGGAAACGGCAACCAACGCGAGCGTTTACGAACTTGCCTTCTTCGGTCAAAGGTTCGTTTGCCTGTGCAACAACGTATCTATCTTCTTCGTCTGCCGTCAAGTAGTCAACGTCGTCGGTAACGATGCCCGTTGCCTTATCTACTTTTCTGTACGGGCTCATGATGAAACCGTATTCGTTTACTTTCGCAAACGTAGCCAACGACGAGATCAAACCGATGTTTTGACCTTCGGGCGTTTCGATAGGACACATACGGCCGTAATGGGTATGGTGAATGTCACGTACTTCGAACGTAGCACGGTCACGGTTCAAACCGCCAGGGCCGAGTGCGGAAAGTTTACGCTTGTGCGTAAGTTCTGCGATGGGGTTCGTTTGGTCCATGAATTGCGACAACTGGGAAGAGCCGAAAAATGGACGGAAAACCGCAGATACAGGACGTACGTTGATAAGAGACGATGCCGTCACTTCGTCCGAACTTTGCGTTTGCATTCTTTCGCGGATCAATCTTTCCAAACGGCTGATACCGATACGAAGTTGGTTTTGCATCAATTCGCCAACCGAGCGAACACGACGGTTGCCCAGGTGGTCGATGTTGTCCAACGTGCCGATGCCGTATTGCAAATCCAAGTTGGTGGAGATGGACGAGATAATATCGTCATGGGTAGCGTGCTTGTAGCAAAGTTTGTCAATCAAAGGACGCATTTCCTTCTTTTGATCCTTGGTAGGCACGGGAACTTCCGCGTTCAAGAGTTCGTGGAACAACTTACAAGCCGCAACGAATTTTCTACGGTTGTCGCGTCTCTTTTCACGGTTCTTTCTTTCTTCGGGCTTTTCGTCCGGTTCTTCCGCTTTTTCTACGGTGTAGTACAGCGAGTTGATTTCGTCAACGTACATTTCCGCTACTTCTTCTACCGTCTTGTCCGCGCATTCCGCAGCGATCAATTTGGAGAACTTGTAGTTGGGATAGAATACGTGGGGCAACAAGCCGAAGTCCTTACCGCGAGCCTTCAAAGGAACGTCGGAGATTTCTGCAAATTCCACGGTATTGTTCGCGATGATCTTGTGCTTGATCTTGCCTTGTTCGGGATCTTCCACCCAAACGTACACTTCGTTGATACCGCAGTTTTGCGCTGCTCTTGCTTGATCTTCGGATACCTTTGCGCCTTCTTCTACGATGATTTCGCCCGTTTCAGGGTTCACCAAAGTTTCCGCAACAACGCAACCCGTCAATCTGTAAGAAAGGCAGAGTTTCTTGTCGTACTTATAACGACCTACTTTTACCACGTCGTAGCGGCGAGCGTCGAAGAACAAGTTGTTCAAATGCGTTCTAACCGATTCTTCGGTGGGTTGGTCGCCGGGACGAAGACGACGGAACAATTCGTGCAAGCCGTCAGATTCGCTCTTCGCGGTATCTTTCGCGATGGTTGCCGCGATGATGTTATCGTCGGGGAACAAATCTTCGATCGCACGGTTGGAGCCGTAGCCGAGCGCACGCAACAATACGGTTGCAGGCATCTTCTTCTTTTTGTCAACACGAACGTACAGAACGCCAAAGGAGTCCTGTTCAAATTCCAACCATGCACCACGGCTGGGGATTACGGTCGTCTTGAAAATTTCTTTACCCGTCTTGTCCTTTTCCGACTTCGAGATAACGCCGGGGGAACGAACGAGTTGCGAAACGATAACACGTTCCGCACCATTGATGATGAAAGCGCCGTTTTCGGTCATCAAAGGCAATTCGCCCATGAATACTTCCGAATCAATCACTTCGCCGCCCTTTTCTTTGTTTACAAGGCGGACTTTTACACGCAAAGGCAACGCGTAGGTTGCTTCGCGGATTCTGCATTCCTTTTCGTCATACTTGGGCTTGTCACCGAAACGGTGGTCAAGGAAGTAGAGTTCGAAACGGTCTGCATGGTCGGTAATCGGGGAGAAATCTTCAAATACTTCGCTAATGCCTTCTTCAATGAAGTTCTTATAGCTTTCTTTTTGAATTTCCACAAGGTCAGGAATGTCGATGACTTCCTGAATCTTACCAAACCGTCTTCTTTCGGTTTTGCCATACTTGGAAATAGGTAATTCCATTCGCTAAATACTCCTTATATGATTTTCTTTAAAAACCGATTTACCGAGTATATCTTTTCATCGATGAAAATCGAAAATTTTAACGTAGTTAATAAAAAAGTTTTCTCTTACCGCTTTACTTTTTTTTGAAATTGCGGTATAATGTATCCATAAGGTTGCATATTTCCCCATAAAAACCCTTTTTTCGAGCGGTTTTTTGGGCGAAAATTCACCAAAAAGCGGCAATACGCCATAATAACCTTATTATACATCATCTTATTATAGTTCCAAACAAATAAGATGTCAAGCATTTTTCAAAAAAATTACAAAAAATTTTGCTTTTTTAGGTAAAAACATTCAGCAAAGGAGTTTACCAGTATGCGCATCGACAAGTTCTTAAAAGTATCCCGTATCTTAAAGCGGCGCACCGTCGCGCAAGACGCTTGTACGGGGGAAAAAGTATTCGTTAACGGCAAGGCAGCCAAGCCTTCCACCGCCGTCAAAATCGGGGACGAAATCGAAGTTTGTTTCTCTGGCGGCAGCCTGAAAATCCGTGTATTAAACATCAAAGAAACGGTAAAAAAAGAAGAGGCAGCGTCGCTGTATCAGGTGATAGAATGAGCGTATCCGTAATTATTTGCGCGGCTGGCACAGGCTCGCGCGCTGGTTTTTCTACAAATAAAATCTTTGTCCCCTATCAGGGCATTCCCGTCATCGAACGCACGATTGCGGCATTTTTACTTGACGAAATCACCCAAGTTTTGGTGGCTTACAATCCTGCCGATAAAGCGGAAATGCAAGCGCTGAAAGCCAAGTACCCCATCGAACTTATCGAAGGGGGTACAACCCGCACGCAAACCGTTTTCAATGCTCTGCAAGCGGCTACGGGAGAAATCGTGCTCATCCACGACGGGGCAAGACCGTTCGTTTCCAAAGACGAAATATTAGAATGTATAACGTGCGTACACGCACATGAGAGCGGTGTTTGCGCCCTGCCCGTTATCAACACCCAAGCACGTGTTGTAGAAGGCAAAATTATCGAAGTTCCCAACCGCAACGAATGCTATGATATTCTGACCCCGCAAGGCTTTTTCACGGCGGATATTTTGGCTTGCTACCAACAAGCCGTCCACGACGGCAACGCCTATACGGACGATAGTTCCGTTTACGCAAAATACCGCAAACAGCCCCATATTTGTATGGGCAAGCGGGAGAACCAAAAACTCACCTACGCGGAAGATTTTTCTCCCGCCGCGCACCGCATCGGCTTTGGCGTGGACACCCACGCGTTCGGCAAGGAACAAGATTATATCACCCTTTGCGGCGTGCGCGTACCGTCGGAAAGCGGATTGATTGCCCATAGCGACGGCGACGTAGCCGTACACGCGTTGATGGACGCCCTGCTGTCGGCAGCAGGTAAGAAAGACATCGGGCACTACTTCCCCGATACAGACGAAAAATGGCGCGGCGCTGACTCGATGGAAATGTTAAAACAGGTACTTCGTCTATTAAAAATAGACGGGCTTGCGCCGCAAAGCGTTTCCATCGCCATCCAAGCGGAAAAGCCCCGCCTTGCTAAGCACATCGAAAAGATGCAAGAAACGCTTTCGCAAACGTTGGAACTCCCCCGCGACCGAGTGGGCATCTCCGCAGGCACAAACGAAAAGTTAGGCTACGTCGGCGAAGGGAAAGGTATCACGGTGTATGCCTACGTATTACTTTGTAATGCGTACGGGAAGTAATAAGTAAGAGTGAAAAGGTAAGGAAGAAAAATATGGCAAAAACCATAAAAGCCCCGACCAGCCAGTACGTTTGTACGGCTTGCGGGTATATCACCCCCAAATGGCTTGGGAAATGCCCCGCCTGCAACGAGTTTAATACCCTGCAAGAAGAGTTGGTTTCCCCCGAGCCTACCGCCGCATTCGGCGGCAAGGCGGTCAGCAGAATGTCCGCAACCCGCCCCCCCCCCCTGTCCAAAGTCGGCTTTGAAAAATTTCACCGAGTAAAAAGCGGCATCGCGGAATTTGCCACCGTTTTGGGGGGCGGCATCGTACCCGGCTCTCTGGTGTTACTGGGCGGCGACCCAGGCATCGGCAAAAGCACCCTGCTCACGCAGGTTTCTGCGCACCTTGCTAAGGAACACTCCGTTTTGTACGTTTCCGCGGAAGAAAGTTGTTCACAGGTCAAACTCCGTTGTGAGCGTTTGGGCTTAAACAGCGACAATTTATTGCTCTTAAACGAAACGTGCTTGGAAGATATTGAAAGCAATTTGGCGGACAGCAAGTTTGTGATTATCGACTCCATACAAGCCATCTACACCGAAACTCTTTCATCCGCGGCTGGCTCCGTTGGGCAAGTGCGCGAATGCGCATCCAAACTTATGCGGATCGCCAAAGCGAACAACGTCACTTTCTTTTTAATCGGACACGTGACCAAAGAAGGGGCGCTGGCAGGCCCGAAAGTGCTTGAACATATCATGGATACGGTGCTGTATTTCGAAGGACAACAGGAAGATAATTTTAAATTGCTCCGTGCGGTGAAAAACCGTTTCGGCTCGGTGCAAGAAATGGGCGTTTTTGAAATGACCGATCAAGGCATCGTGAGCGTGCAGGACTATGCCACTCTGTTCTTATCCGACACACGTGGGATGGCGGCAGGTTCGGCAGTCACGCCTGGCATGAGTGGCAACCGCTGTATGAACGTAGAGTTGCAAACACTCATCGCCAAGACCGCATACGGTATGCCCCGTAGAATGGCGCTGGGGATTGACGGCAACAAACTCGCGGTGTTGATTGCGGTGCTTGAAAAGCGTTGCGGCATTCCTTTTTGGAGCGCGGACGTTTACGTCAACGCTATGGGCGGGATCAAAATGTCTGAACCGAGCATCGACCTTGCGGTATGCGCGGCGCTTGCAAGCGCGGCATCGGACACCCCGATTGATAAGTACACCGCCGTCTTTGGCGAAGTCGGCTTAACGGGCGAAGTCCGCCCCGTCACCTATGCGGAAAAGCGGGTAATCGAGTGCATGAAAAACGGCTTTAAACGGGTGATTTTACCCCAAAAAAGTATGAAATCCTGCGAAAAATA
>JAZOLF010000063.1:0-8516 GCA_045652785.1 Candidatus Scatosoma sp.
TTACTCATCGTCGTCATCCTCCCTTACCATGCCAAAGTATTTGTACTTATCCTTGCTTGCGGAGAGATTCAAATAGTTGATAACTCTGCCCCAAAGCAAACTGTTGAACGCACCTGCTACTACGCAGATGAGAAGTTGCCATGCCATCGTTGCAACGCCAGCAACGCCGAGCGCCAAAGCCAAACCTGCAAGCGCAAGCGCCACGTAAACGTCCACCATCGTCCACAAGGACTTCTTGTAGCCAAGCGCTACCGCGGAGTTTACCGTCTTACCAGCAGCAATTTCGTTTTTGATTGCGCCAAAGGTCTTTGCGTGCAATGCAAACATTACCGCCAAGCCAAGCACGTAAGCCATCGCCGTACCCAACGTGAATTCAAACACGCCAGCCGCGATGAACGCGAAGGAAAGACCGGTCATCGAAACGTAAGTGCATACCATATACGCAAACGCAACGCCGTACTTTTTGAAAAGAAGGATTGCCGCCACGATTGCCGCCAAAGTAAGCACACCAAGCAAAATCAACATCGCGCCGTTGGAGTTTTCACCATAAACGTGGGACGTTTGACGGATTTCACTGCTTACGTCGGAGAACGAGAACGAGAAATCGCCATTTTCAAGCGCAGAGTTGAACAAAATTACGTAAGATTGCAAGGAACCAGCAACCTTTGCTTCGTTGTGCAAACATTTCAAAACGGTGTTGGACGCTACGTTTTCTGCGTAAATAGGCATCAACGCTTGGTCGCCCACGTAGAGCCACAAGCCCGTCGAGCCGTCCATCGTCGTATCCGAACCTTGCGCCGTCAACGAACCCGCTTCTTCCAAGCGGTTGATGAGATCCGCACCAGCGGACGTCAACTTCACGTGGATAAACTTGTAAGCGAATTGCGAACGGAGAGAGAACGCTTTGATATAGTCGCTCGCGTTTACGTCTTCGCCCTTGAACTCTTCTACAAGTTCACCGTTGAGTTTCAAGGTGATCGCGCCCGTGTTTGCGAACAACTGCAAGGTTTCTTGATAACTCGTGTCCGATGCGGGAAGTTCCACGCGGATTGCGAAGTTGTCCACAACGGATACGTTGTATTCCGAATAACCCTTTTGGCTATAACGCTGAGAAATCACGTCGCGAATTGCATTCATTTCTGCACGGAATTCCGAAGAGATACCGTCGCCGTCGGTAAGGAAGTCTGCTTCCTTGCTAACGTACAAACTGCCGCAGGGGATATATTCCGCCGCATATTCATCCTTGTCGTCTTGATCCGCAAGCGAATCCAACATAGCGTTGTATTCCGCTTCGGTAATTACGCCTTCCGGATAATAGTACGCGTAATAGCCACCCTTGTAATCGGAACCGTAATCAACGAACTCCGTCACAACCGAATTCCAACCTTTTAACCCACCGTCCCAGGGGAACCAGAACGAAGGGCAAACGGTGAATACCGTCAAGGCAACCAGTATGATGGAAATAATAACCATCAATACAACTGATTTTTTCTTGCCCATTTTTGCCTCCTAACTTTCACCAAACTATGTTTGGTTTACAATAATACTTTACAATTATACTCTATTTTCTGTTTGTCCGTCAAGTTTTTTACGCTTGTCCGAAACTTTTTTTAACGCTTTTTTCTTAATTTTCCGCGTTTTTTTGCAATTTTTTCTCCGCTAATATGTGCATAGCACATTCAATACGCTTCTTCATCATCGCACAGGTCATCTCATACGGGGTGTCGATGTCGCCGCAGAAATGGTAGTTGTTTGCGTTACAACCGCCCGAACAAATGAACTTTGCAAAGCAATCGCCGCACTTTTTGCGGGTGAACAGGCAGGAGTTTTTGAACTTCTCACGGATGTCAGGCTTAGTGATACCGTCCCAAACGTTGCCCATGTAAAATTCCTTATCCGATGCGAACTGGTGGCAGGGATATAAATCACCGTTCGGCAAAACGGAGAAGTATTCGTTGCCCGCGCCGCACGCGGAAACACGCTTGGAAAGGCAAGGCCCGCCTTCCAGGTCAATGTTGAAATGGAAGAAGTTAAACCCTTCCCCTTTCTTGTGCATCGCAAGATACTTTTCGCAAAGGTTTTCGTATTCTTGTTCGATGGCAGGCAGGTGTTCTTCGGTAATCTTCAAATCTTCCAAGTCGGTAACGACGGGCTCCATCGAAATACTGTCAAACCCTTCGTTCGCAAGGAAGACTACGTCTTCCGAGAAGTCCAAATTTTTCGCCGTAAACGTACCGCGAACGTAATAACTCTTCGTGCCGCGCATTTGTACGAACTTTTTAATTTTGTCGATGATGTAGGCGTACGTACCCTTGCCGTTTACCGTCTTACGGATCGCATCGTGTACTTCGGGGCGACCGTCCAAAGAAAGGACAACGTTTTCCATTTCTTCGTTGAAGAAACGGATGGTTTCGTCGTTCAAAAGCAATGCGTTCGTCGTCGTAGTGAACAAGAACTTTTTGCCCGCTTTTTCACCCTGCTCTTTCGCGTACGCCACCGTCGCCTTCAAAACATCCAGGTTCATCAAGGGTTCGCCGCCAAAGAAGTCCATTTCCAGCACTTTGCGTTTGCCGCTGTTGGCGATCAAGAAGTCCACCGCCGCTTTTGCGGTTTCCAAGTTCATGCTTTCACGCTTGGAGTGGTACGCACCTTCATCCGCAAAACAATAGCGGCATCTAAAATTACAATCGTGGCAGATGTGGATACAAAGCGCCTTGATTTCATTCGATTTGATGGGGTACGCTTTCACTTCTTCTTTGCCAAGCAAGCCTGCATCTTTGAGCGCCTGCACGTCGGATAAAATTTCCGTGATTTGTTCGTCCGTGATATAGGTAATATCAACGTCTTCCCCCATTTCTTTTGCACGCAAAAAATCGGCGGTCGCTTTATCGCACTCATGCAAAGACGAACTGCCTGTGTCAAAAATATAGTTTTTGTCCCGATAACTAAATACGTGTATCATAGTTTTTTCTTCCTTTCGGCAGCCAAAATCGACATGCCTTTTATACGCAAAACAAGGGAAGACAACGCTCCCCCCGTTTTTGATTTTTTATATGGGTTGATTACGCCAAAAAAGGACGCGTAAGGTACGCGCCTTTCTTTGTCGTTGTGCCATAGAAAAGATTAGTTACGTTCGATTTTTTCTTCTCTCGTAACTCTTTCGCAAGATTGGTTGCCTACCGTGCAGCTGGTCTTGCAAGCGGATTGACAGGTGCTTCTGCATTCGCCGCAGCCCGTCACTTTCTTTTCTTGGGGTTTTGCAATCGTTTTAATCATAACCGTAGTTCTCCTTTCGTTATTGTATCCATTATAATATACTTTTTACCAAATTGCAAGTATTTTTTCAAAACTTTTTCGCTTTTTTCAAGCGGATTTTAGGTTTGCCGCCGCAATTCCCGATAAAAAACCGACGCCCAACCCCAAAGCAAGGTCGACGAGCCATTTCCACGACCAAGCAAAATCCCCTGCAATCGCGGAAAAAGAAAGGTACGTAAGCATCGCAAAAAGTCCGCCCGCAAGCAGACCTTTCTTCCAGCCGCCTTCCCCTGAAAAACACAAAAAACAGCCAAGCACCAACGAGAGCGCTTTTAAACTCTGCGCCGCAATCGTAAGCGCCCTTTCCCCTATGGGGAAAAAATAAGCCGCTAAGGATAACAAAAAGGCGAACACCACCGAAATAATCACCCCTGTAAACGCCCCTTTTACACTTTGCAATACATTGTCCGTAGCCATAAAAAACACCTCCGACATATCCTATGCCGAAGGCGTTTTATTTATACCGAATTATTCTTCGTCTTTCGTTTCTTCCGTCTTTTCTTCCACGGGAGCAGCAGGTTCGTCCATAAGGTCTTCTGCGGGTTGTTCTACTTTTTCTTCCTTTGCAGGTTCTTCCTTTTTCGCATCCGTTTGGTAAACCGCTACTTTGTCGAACTTGATATAGGACTTATGTTCTTCCGTACCCGTTTCCAAAACGAAGGTGTTTTCTTCGTTGTTTACTTCGACAACCACGCCGCAGATGCCGCCGATCGTCTTAATCTTCGTGCCGGGCTTGATCGCTGCCAACGTTTCTTCCATTTCCTTTTGTCTCTTCTTTTGCGAACGGTTGTTAAAGAACATCATCAAACCGATCATTACAACAGCCACCAACAAAAGGGGCCACGTCTTCACCGTGCTTCCCGAACCGCTGGAAGAAGCCGTATCGCTTGCCGATGTCAATAAATTAAAAAACCACATATTTGTTTTTCTCCTTGTTTTCTTTTTTCGTTATGATTATCATACTCTTTTTTTCGGGGTTTGGCAAGTGTTTCCAACAACTTCCCTAAAAAAAGCAAATCTTTCACCGTTTTTTCACGGAATATGGTCAATCGTCACGGCTTACCACTTTCCTTCTCCGCCGTACTTCTTGTAAAACTCTTGCGTGTACTCACGCAAGTAGCCGCCCAAGATGGCGTTGCGCATTCCTTTCATCAACTTATGCAGGAAAGTGATATTGTGCAAGGATAACAGCATCGCGCCGTACATTTCCCCCGTGTTGATCAAGTGGCGCAAGTACGCCTTCGTGTAGTTCTTACAGCAATAGCAATCACATTCGCTATCCAAGGGAGTAAAATCTTCCTTATAACGGCCGTTGCGGACAACCACTCTGCCATGCGAAGTCATCGCCGTACCGTTGCGGGCAATTCTCGTCGCCAAAACGCAGTCAAACATATCCACACCGCGCAGCGTGCCTTCGATCAAGCAATCGGGCGAGCCGACACCCATCAAATATCTGGGAACGTCTGTCGGGAGTTTTGGCTGTAAATCATCCAACAGTTCGTACATCAAATCCTTAGGCTCACCTACCGACAAGCCGCCGATAGCAATCCCGTGTTTCACGAAAGGCAACGTGCGTTCCAAACTTTCCGCGCGCAAGTCTTTATACATATTCCCTTGCACAATCGGGAAAAGCGCCTGTTCGGGCTTATTGTGGAACTTGTAACAGCGTTCCAGCCACTTCGCCGTGCGGAGCATCGCTTTCTTCGACTGGTCATGTGTGTAGCCGTACTCACTACATTCGTCAAACGCCATAATAATATCCGCGCCCAAGTTTTGTTCCACCTGCATCGCCTTTTCGGGCGTAAAGAAGTGTTTACTTCCATCCACCGCCGAAGAGAATTGTACCCCATCATCCGTGATTTTATTCAATTTCCCCAAGGAAAATACCTGGAAACCGCCGCTATCTGTCAAGATGGGCTTGTCCCAGTTCATAAATTTATGCAAGCCGCCCGCTTTCTTGACGATTTCGTCGCCCGGGCGCATATACAAGTGATAGGTGTTAGACAAAATGATTTGCGATCCCGCTTCCTTCAAATCGCGCGGGAACACCCCTTTTACCGTCGCCTGCGTGCCCACGGGCATATACACGGGCGTTTCTATATCACCGTGCGGTGTATGCAGCACGCCTGCGCGCGCGCCTGTTTCCGGATCGGTTTTGATTACTTCGAAAGAAAAAAATTCGTTGTTCATCGTTTTCTCGCTCTTTTTTCGTTTTTATCGTGATTATTCTACCATATTTCAAAAAAAATTGCAACCCATATCCGCGCTTTGAATAGAGTTTTTGCATTTATTCCGAATATTCATCATTTTTATTCATTTATTCATTTTTTAATGAAAAAATATCAAATTTTTTTAAAATTTATGCATTAAAACGCTTGACTTTATTCAAAAATAGGAATACAATGTACTCACAAAAATCAATAAACAATTTTTTAAGGAGATAAAAATTATGAAAAAATGGTTAGCTAAAATTTGTGCAGCGGCTTTGGCGATTGTAGCGTGCGTGGCGAGTTTCGCGGCTTGTAACGCCCCCGCGGATACCAGCAAGAACGTTAAGGTTTTGAAAGATATCGCTTTGACATCCGAAGAATACGCATTCGCTATCAAGAAAGATAACACCGATTTGTTGAACTCGGTTAATGCTTACCTTGCAGAATGGAAAGAAAACGGCAGTTTGGATACGCTCATCAACTCCTATTTCGACGGTACGGCTACCTTCACCTATCAAAATAAGAGCAACACCCCCGCGGAAGGCGACTTCGTTATGGCAACCAACGCTTACTTCCCCCCCTTCGAATATAAGGAAGGTGCAAAGTTCGCAGGCGTTGACGTAGAACTCGCTTACAAGTTGGCTACCGCTCTCAACAAAAACTTGTTCGTATATGACATGGAATTCGGCGCAATCATCCCCAGCGTTATGAACGGTGAAAGCGATATCGGTATGGCTGGTATGACCGTTACCGAATCCCGTTTGCAACAAGTAAACTTCGCAACTTCTTACTATGAATCCGCGCAGGTTATCACCGTACTTGCATCCGACACCACCTTCGACGCTTGCGAAACCGCTGCTGACGTAGAAGCAATCTTGGCAAGCAAGGGTAAGGATTACAAAGTAGGTACGCAAAAGGCTACCACCGGTTATATGTATTCCAACGGCGATGCTGACTTCGGTTATGATGGTTTCACCAACTTGACGACCGCTGCTTACACCACCGGCGCTCTTGCAATGAAGGATTTGCAAAACGGCAACGTAAACGCTGTTATCTTGGACCTTCAACCTTCCTTGATGATCGCAAGCAGCATCAATAAATAATAGGAGTTTCAAACCCCACTATGACGAATATACAAATCTTTTGTAGGAACTTCTTCGAGTGGGAAGGATACAAAGACTATTTCAAGGGATTAACCAACACCGCAACTATTGCGGTGTTTGGTCTTTTGATAGGGTTTGTTTTAGCATGCGTAATTGCGTTCGTTAAACTCCTTCCTTCCAAGAAAGTTCCTATCACCATCGCAAAAAAAGCGTGCGATACCTACGTTGCACTCTTCCGCGGTACGCCTATGGTCGTACAACTGTTGTTGTTGCACTTCGCTGTATTCCCCGCAATGAACTTGAAAATGGGGAACGTAGCAGAAGCCGTACTTATCTTTGGCTTGAACAGCGCGGCTTATATGTCCGAAATGCTGCGCAGCGGTATCAACGCAGTTGATAAAGGTCAAATGGAAGCAGGTCGTTCGCTCGGTTTGAGTTATGGCGCGACGATGCTCCGCATTATCCTGCCCCAAGCGATTAAAAATATCTTGCCGACACTCGGCAACGAGTTCATCGCCTTGATCAAGGAAACGTCCGTTGTCACCTTTATCGCCGTTGTTGACGTAACCAAAGCACTCGTTAGTATCGCAGAAAGCACCTACGAATATTTTGTGCCTTACATCGTGTTGGCTCTCACCTACTTGATTATCGTCCTGTTTATCACGTGGCTTATCCAAATTATGGAAAGGAGATTGAAGAAAAATGAAAGATAAGAACATAGATTTTTCTCCCCTTGCCGTGCCCGTAGAAAACCAAACGGACGCCCTGCTTTCCGTCAGACAACTTTGCAAAAAGTTTGGGAAACTGGAAGTGCTCAAAGGGATCGACATCGACATTCATAAAGGGGACGTTATCGCCGTTATCGGGCCTTCGGGCTGCGGAAAATCAACTTTCTTGCGTTGCTTGAACTTGATGGAAGTTCCTTCCGCTGGGCAAATCGTGTTGAACAACGAATACGTTTTTAAGAATGACCGTGTGTATTTGAAACGCAAATTGCGTGCCATGAAAGTGGCGCAAAAGAGCGGCGAAGGTTTCGATAAAGACGCTTACACCGCTTTGGAACAGGAATATCTGGCGTTGCGCGCCGAAGAAAAACAAATCGAAAAATACGTGGATAAGGCAATCAACCTGCACCGCCAAAAAATCGGTATGGTATTCCAGCAGTTCAACCTGTTCCCCCACTTGACGGTTATGCAAAACATTACGCTTGCGCCTTTGAAACTCGGCGTGTACGACGAAGAAGTGGCAAAGCGTATTCTGGAAGAAAACTTGCCCGCAACCGCAAAAAAGAAAATCGCTAAAGAAATCGCGGAAGAAAACGCAATGCGCGCTTTGGAACGTATCGGTCTTGCTGATAAGTCAAACGCTTATCCTGACACTCTTTCGGGCGGTCAAAAACAGCGTATCGCTATCGTACGCGCGCTCGCAATGAACCCCCAAGTAATGCTCTTCGACGAACCCACTTCCGCACTCGATCCCGAAATGGTCGGCGAAGTTTTGGAACTCATGAAAGAAGTTGCGTCCGAAGGCATGACGATGGTTATCGTCACCCACGAAATGGGCTTTGCTAAGGAAGTAGCCAACCGCGTTATCTTTATCGATGAAGGGGTTATCAAGGAAGAAAATCCCCCTGCGGAATTCTTCGCAAACCCGAAGAACCAACGGTTGCAAGAATTCCTTTCCAAAGTTCTCGCTTAAAAAATAACGAAAAAGAACGGTTTTTAGCCGTTCTTTTTTTATCCAATGCGTACATGGTATAGGTTTTTAGCGGGATAGAGCAAGAAATATTTACCTTCGCATAAACATACGCGAGCAAGAAAAAACCGCCACGCAACGATGGATTGCGTAGCGGCACAACAACTCCCCAAAAAAGAGCAAGACGCAAGCA
>JAZOLF010000064.1:0-6113 GCA_045652785.1 Candidatus Scatosoma sp.
ACGATTTCGGCGGCGCTTTTGCACGACGTTATCGAAGATACTGATTCTACGGAAGAAGACATCAAGCGTGAGTTCGGCGAAGAAGTTCTGAACTTGGTTGCAGGGGTGACGAAACTCGACAAAATCGTCTTCAAATCGCAAGCGGAAGCGGACGCTGAAAACTTCCGTAAGATTTTCGTTGCGATGGCAAAGGACATACGCGTGATCATCATCAAGTTGGCGGACCGTCTGCACAATATGCGTACGCTTGGGGCGCTTTCCCATGAAAGACAGCAAAAAATGGCGCGCGAAACGTTGGATATTTACACGCCGCTTGCGGGTCGTCTGGGTATCTCGCAACTCAAATGCGAAATCGAAGACCTTTGCTTGAAGTATTTAGAGCCGGACGCGTATCAATATTTGGCGGTCAACATCAACGAACGCCTTTCCCAACGCCAAGAAATCATCAACAAAGTGATTGTCGAAGTTCGAAAACTGATGGATCGTGACAACATTCAGGGGGAAGTTTTTGGCCGTCCTAAGCACTTCTATTCCATCTATAAGAAGATGAAAAATAAAGGGCTTTCCATCGATCAAATCTATGATTTGTTGGCTGTCCGCATCATCGTCAAGGACGTAAGGGAATGCTACACCGTTTTAGGGGAAATTCACGAACACTGGATGCCGATTCCCGGTCGCATTAAGGATTATATCGCAACCCCGAAACCGAACAAATATCAATCCCTGCACACGACGGTTATGACGTCGTTCGGGCAACCTGTGGAAATCCAAATCCGCACGGAAGAAATGCACCGTATTGCAGAGTTCGGTATCGCGGCGCACTGGAAATACAAAGAAGGCAAAACGGACGAAACGAACACCGCGTTCCAAAATAAACTCGCTTGGGTAAAACGAGTGATGGAATGGCAGGGCGAAATGAAAGGCTCGCAGGAGTTTGTGGATGCCTTAAAAACGGAATTATACAGCCACGAATTGTTGGTGTTTACGCCGCTTGGCAAGGTAATCTCTTTGCCGCCTGACGCTACGCCGATTGACTTTGCGTATGCAATTCACTCGGAAGTCGGCAACCGCTGTACGGGCGCTCGCGTCAATTCCCGTATCGTGCCGCTGACCACCAAACTGGCGGTGGGCGACGTGGTGGAAATTATCACTTCCCCGACGTCGAAAGGCCCTTCGCGTGACTGGTTGAAGATTGTAAAATCGGCAAGCGCCCGCGCGAAAATTAAGCAATTTTTCAAAAACTTGCTCCGTGACGACTATATCCGCGACGGGCAAAAACTCTTGGAAGAAGAAGCCAGAAAGAAAGGCTATTCCCTTTCTACGCTGCTCACGGATGAGTCCTTTGAACGGATTGCCGAACGGTTCTCGTTCACCGAATACGACGAAATGTATGCGGCGGTGGGCTACGGCTCGGTGTCGGTTGGGCAAGTGCTTGTCAAACTGATTGATTTCTATAAAAAGAAGAAACCGCAGGAATTTTCCATCGCGGAAGGGGGGATCAAGAAAGCCCCGAATAACGGCATTCTCATCAACGGCGAAAGCGGTATGTTGGTGCGTTTTGCGGGCTGTTGCTCGCCCGTGCGTGGGGATGCTATCGTAGGTTATACTTCCCGTGGTAGGGGTGTGGTTGTACACCGTGCCGATTGTGTCAACGTTCGCAACGTGGAAGAAGGCCGCCTGCTTGCCGCATCGTGGGTGGAACAAAAGGCGGGCAGCCGCTACAACGCGCACGTTTCCATTCGCGCGCAAGATCAAGGGGCGGCGCTCTCCGTGCTCTCCTGTGTGGTAGCGGATATGAAACTTTCAATCTCGTCGGTCAACGGCAGAATTGATAAGAACGGCGACGCTATTTTGGAAGCAAGCGTTTCCCTTTCGGATATTTCGGAACTGGATTTGCTTATCAAAAAAATGCTTTCCGATAAGCGGATTTACGACGTGCACAGGGGGGCCTGATGGAACGCAATAAAATCTATCCGCGCGGCTTTGGCGCAAATAGTTATATCCTGACGGCGGACGGCAAAAATGCCGTTATTATTGACCCTTCGTCCTATGCGGTAATTCAGGAACTGGAAGGCCGTCAACTCGTACCTGCCTACGTCCTTTTGACCCATTGTCACTTTGATCACGTCATGTTTGCTGCGGATTTGCAAGCGATGGGCGCAAAGGTCGTATGCTTGGATAAGGAACGCGAAAACGTCGGCTCGGACGTTGCGTTGTTCTCTCTTGCGGGCGTTCCTGAAAAGCCTTTCACGGTCGATCAAACGGTGACGGACGGCGAACATTTTTCGCTTGCTGGTATTCCCTTTACGGCAATGTTCTTGCCTGGCCACACTTCGGGGTGCGCGGCGTACTTGACCAAAAATGGCGACGAAAAGTGGCTGTTTACAGGGGACGTGCTGTTTGAAGATTGCGTTGGCCGAACGGATTTTCCGACGGGCTCGGTGTCGCAAATGCGGCAAAGCCTGCGTGTATTAAAGGCGCTTGAAGGGGAGTATTTGATTTTTAGCGGACACGGAGAAGATACGACGCTCAGCCGCGAAAAAGCGCATAATATCTTTTTGATGGATGTTTGATATGCTTACAACCGATTGTAAATTTTTAGAAAACGAATTGATGGACGTCGTGCGTTTGTTTCAAAAACGCCCGACGTCTATTTGCCATTCATTCCGCTATGAAAACGGAGTATTCTGCAACGAATTCACGGTGGACGGTACTCCTTATTTGTTTGAAGATAAGGGACAGGTGTGCGATGAAATTGAATATAAGCGTTTGGAACGCCGCTATGCAAAGTTAGGTTTGTACCATATTTTGTCTGAATTTTCGGGCGAAAAAATGCCGTGGGGTGCGCTGACGGGTATTCGTCCTACCAAGATGGCGTATATGGAAAAACACGCGGGGCGTGATTATCATGGCTTGTTTGCAAAGATGCAAGTGTCGAAAGAAAACGTGAAACTCGTTGACGATATTTTGGCGGCGCAAGAAGGGATTTATTCGACGGGGGATGGCGCGGATTTGTTTATCTCCATTCCTTTTTGTCCGACCAAGTGTGCGTACTGCTCGTTCATCACCGCACCCATCGACAAAATCCGCCACCACCTTGCGCCCTACTTGGCGTGTCTGGAAAAAGAACTGGCGGCGATTGCGCCGTTGTGCGGCAATTTGCGCAGTATCTATATCGGCGGCGGCACGCCTTTTGTGCTGAATGAAGAAGAGTTGGAACGGGTACTTAAAGCCACCGCTCCCCTTGTCAAAGACGGGGTTGAATACACGGTAGAAGCAGGGCGGCCGGACGTGTTTACGGACGAAAAATTGCGGCTCTTAAAAGAATACGGTGTGAACCGTATCTGTATCAATCCGCAATCCTTTTCGGATGAAACGCTGCGTAAAATCGGCAGAAAACATACTGTTGCGGATGTGTATAAGGCGTTTGAACTTTCCAAAAAATACGGCTTTATCATCAACGTGGATTTGATTGCAGGGCTGGAAGACGAAGACGTGGAAACTTTCCGCCAAAGCGTTGAGCAGGCGGTGGATACAGGGGCGGACAATATCACCGTGCATTGTCTTTCCTTAAAGAGCGGCGCGAAGTTGAAAGAAGAAATTTCCCGCGTGGAAAATGATTTCGTTGCGGACATGGTGGCTGTTTCCCGTGAAATTTTAACGGCAGCGGGGTATATTCCTTACTATATGTACCGCCAAAAATACCAAGCGGGCAACAACGAAAACGTCGGCTGGACAAAGCCGAATAAGGCGTGCGTATATAATATTGACGTGATGGAAGAAACGACGGACAATATCGCCGTGGGCGCAAATGCGGTGTCTAAACGGGTGTTTGACGGCGGGGCGCGCATCGAACGGTTTGCATCGCAAAAAGATTTGAAGACGTACATGGAAAAATTAGACGAAACCATCGCAAAACGGCAGGAATTTTTCACGAAAAACCCTTAAAAAAGGGGTGAATTTTGCGTAAAAAACGGCAAAAAACACGCAAAAAAATGGGCAAATTTTGAAAATTTTTTACTAATTTTTTTGTAAAAATACCTGCAAAACGTTTTACATTCTTTATAGAATGTGCTATTATAGTAATAGCGGCTACAAGGTTATGTCGATTCTCCACGCATAGCTTTGCGGTACGAAATACATTCCATAGGAGTATAAAATAAAATGGAAAAGAACGAAATCATTGCAACCTATGCTACCCACGAAGGCGATACGGGTTCTCCCGAAGTGCAAATTGCGCTTTTGACGTACAGAATCAATCACCTTAACGAACACTTGAAAGTGAACAAGCAAGACAACCACTCCCGTCGCGGGCTTTTGAAGATGGTTGGTAAGCGTCGTGGTTTGCTTGACTATCTCAAAGAAAAAGACATTATGAGATATCGTGCAATCATCGAAAAATTGGGTCTTAGAAAATAAGCAACGGAAAAGGGGCGTATTTTTGCGCCCCTTTTTATCGTTTTTTCGGTGCTTATCGAAAGACAAAACGTCGGATTTTATCCTACAAAGGCAGGGTGAAACCTTGCAAAAGTAGGGGGATCATATAAACAATCTACTCCGTCAGGCGGCGGCGTGGGACAAGAACAAAAAAGAATTACAGTATAAGGAGAAACAAACAAATGCCTAATTTAGAAAATGCAAGAGTATTCAAGACGGAATACGCTGGCAGAGAACTGGTTGTAGAACTTGGCAAATACGCTGAACAAGCGAACGGCGCGTGCTTGGTTCGTTGTGGCGATACGGTTGTAAGCGTGACCGTATGTATGGCTGAAAAGCCCAGAGAAGGGATGGACTTCTTCCCTTTGTCTGTTGACTATGAAGAAAAGATGTTCGCTGTGGGTAAAATCCCCGGCGGTTTCAAAAAGCGTGAAGGCAGAGCGTCTGACAAGGCTATCCTTGTAAGCCGTTTGATCGACCGCCCTATCCGTCCTTTGTTCCCGAAGGGGATTTTCAACGACGTAGTGGTGGTTGCTACCGCGCTCTCCGTTGATCCTGACATCGCACCCGAACCTATCGCAATGATCGGTTCTTCCGTTGCGTTGTCCATTTCCGATATTCCTTGGGCAGGCCCTACGGGTTCGGTTATCGTTGGCTGCATCGACGGCGAATATATTATCAACCCTACGGTTGAACAAAAAGAAAAGAGCACCATTCACCTTTCCTTGGCTGGTACGAAAGACGCAATCCTGATGATCGAAGCAGGCGCGTTGGAAGTGACTGACGAAGAAATGGTTGGCGCGATTATGTACGGCCACGAAGAAATCAAAAAGGTTTGCGCTTGGATCGAAGAAATTGCTGCGGTTGCAGGCAAGCCTAAGATGGAAATGGAACTCTACAAGATTCCCGAAGATTTGGATGCAGCGGTTAGAGCATACGGCTACGACAAGTTGTATGCAGCGCTTGATACTTTCGATAGACAAGAAAGACAAGCAAGACAAAACGCAGCGGAAGCGGAAATCATTGAACACTTCGCTGAAATCTATCCCGATCAAATGCGTGAAGTAAAAGATTCCATTTACTACATCGTAAAAGGTATCGTACGTGCGAAAATCTTTGACGGCGGCATTCGTCCCGACGGCAGAACGTTGACCGAAGTTCGTCCTATCTGGTGCGAACACGGGGTACTTCCCCGCGTACACGGCTCGGCTGTATTCACCCGTGGCCAAACGCAAGCACTTACCACCTGTACGCTTGGTATGCTTGGCGAAGCGCAAAAGATGGACGGTTTGGACGAAGAAACCGAAAAGAGATATATGCATCAATACAACTTCCCCGGCTACTGCACGGGCGAAGCAAAGGCTTTGAGAAGCCCCGGCCGTCGTGAAATCGGTCACGGCGCTTTGGCTGAAAGAGCGTTGGTTGCTGTTATCCCCAGCGAAAGCGAATTCCCTTACGCAATCTGTGTCGTATCCGTCATTATGTCGTCTAACGGCTCGTCTTCGATGGCATCCGTTTGCGGTTCGCCGATGGCGCTTATGGACGCAGGCGTTCCCATCAAAGCACCCGTAGCAGGCTGCGCAATGGGTCTTGTTAAGGACGCTGAACCGGGCAAGTACGTTATTATGACGGACACTCAGGGTCTTGTAGACTTCCTCGGCGATATGGACTTCAAG
>JAZOLF010000065.1:0-4334 GCA_045652785.1 Candidatus Scatosoma sp.
ACCTTGTCTTCCTAAGACCGCTTGGCCTCCGACTTAAGCGTTGCCGTCGTATTCCAAAATGGCGGCGTGCAAAAGCATACGGTCAAAACTCGGCATTTGCAAACACATACTACGATAGATGCATATGTTTTCCAAATACCCGTCCGAGAATTGTGGCCCATTCGTCCGCTCTTCTTCAATTTCCGAAGGAGTAGCAACCGCTACGATGTCGGGAGAAGACACTTGGTCTTCGGATAAGTACTTCGCGCAAAAACGTGTCGTGAACGGATATTCATTTTTTATTTCTACGCGAAGCCCCGCAATTTCGTAAATCATAATTCCCTTTTACTCTTTTAAATTAAACGCGAACATCACCCGTTTGCCCAAGCAAGTTTGCATGCTTGGAAAGAATGGGATCAATTTCCACCGCAATAAATTCCACCGTTTGAGAAGGCGCACGGCCGATGAACTTCTTGGCGTCCAAAATGTCGTCAATGTGATCCCAAACGGGCTTAAACATTTCGTCCTGCATAATGAGTTCAATCAAGTTGTTTTCCTTGCCTTCCACCTTGACGTTTTTGCCCGCCTCCATCGAAAGCAAGCGGATTTGTTCGTGCAATTCCTGACGGTTTCCGCCCGCCTTTACACATTCCATCATGATATTTTCGGTAGCCATAAACGGCAATTCCGCGCGGATATGCTTTGCAATAACTTTTTCGTAAACAACCAAGTTTTCCGCAACGTTCATATAGATATTGAGAATCGCATCAACGGAAAGGAATGCCTGTGCGTTTACGATACGGCGGTTAGCCGAATCATCCAAAGTACGTTCAAACCATTGTGTAGATGCCGTCAAAGCACTATTCATCGGCAAAGAGATTACGTATCTTGCCAAAGCGCCGATACGTTCGCTGCGCATCGGGTTGCGCTTGTACGCCATCGCGGACGAACCGATTTGGTTCTTTTCAAACGGTTCTTCAATTTCTTTCATATTTTGCAAAATACGAATGTCGTTGGAGAACTTGTACGCACTTTGCGCAATTTGTGAAAGCACGCAAAGAACGTTATAATCGAATTTTCTCGGATAGGTTTGCCCCGTCACGCCGTAAACGCTGTCGTAGCCGAGTTTGGAAACAACTTTCTTTTCAAGTTCCTTGATCTTATCTTCGTCACCGTTGAACAGTTCCATGAAACTTGCTTGCGTACCCGTCGTCCCCTTCACACCGCGAAGTTTTACGTGGGATTTCAAATCCATCAAGTTTTCATAGTCCATTTTCAAATCCTGCAACCAAAGAGTAGCACGCTTACCAACCGTCGTAAGTTGTGCGGGTTGCAAGTGGGTGAAACCAAGCGTAGGAATGTCTTTATATTTGAGCGCAAACTTTTTAAGTTTGTCCATTACGTTGACAAGTTTTTCAAGCACAATGTCGAGCGCTTCGTCGATCATGATGGCTTCGGCGTTGCAGTTTACAAAACAACTGGTTGCGCCCAAGTGGATAATCGGCATCGCTTTCGTCGCCTTTGCACCGTACGCCTTTACGTGCGCCATAACGTCGTGACGAACTTCGCGTTCGAACTTTGCCGCTAAATCATAGTCAATATCATCGGCGAACATTTTGAGTTCGTCAACCTGTTCTTGGGTGACGTTTAAGCCAAGTTCCATTTCCGATTCCGCAAGCGCAATCCAAAGTTTTCTCCAAAGTTTGAAACGCTTTTCATCGGAAAATGCGCGTTGCATTTCCTTGCTTGCATAACGGGTAATGAGCGGGTTGTTATATACGGAATTGTCGATCATAATTCCCTCCTTTTACGCTTTCATGGGTTCAGCGTATTCTACGCCAAAAGTTTCAGCAGTCACCGATTGCATAATTTGATCTTCGTAGGGACGATCGTGCCAGTCCGTTTTTACGGATGCAATTTCATCCACAACTTCCATCCCTTCAAGGACTTTACCAAACGCCGCATATTGACCGTCCAAATAGTCTGCATCTTCGTGCATAATGAAGAATTGCGAGCCAGCCGAGTCAGGATGCCCTGCGCGCGCCATCGAGATAACGCCGCGTTCGTGGGGAAGGTCGTTTTGACGGAAACCGTTGATAAAGAATTCGCCAGGAATACGATAGCCAGGACCACCCGTGCCGTTGCCGTCGGGATCGCCGCCTTGAACCATAAACCCTGCAATTACGCGATGGAAAATTAAGCCGTTATAAAAGCCCTTATTCACGAGCGACAAGAAGTTGTTGACCGTGTTCGGTGCTTTGTCGGGAAAGAGTTCTACGCGAATTTTTTTGCCGCTGTTCATTTCGATTGTCACGATAGGATTGTTCATAGTTCATTCACTCCTTATTCTTCAAACTTTTCAACGGATACGTTCGCTGCTGCAAACAATGCCAAAGAAAACTCATCGGGATAGCCGTGCTTGTAAACTACACGCTTGATCCCCGCATTTATGATAATTTTTGCGCAGATTACACAAGGTTGATGGGTACAATACAAGGTTGCACCGTTTACTTCGATACCAAGACGTGCCGCTTGCACGATTGCGTTCTGTTCTGCATGAACCGCATAGCAGATTTCCTGCATCGTACCGCTGGGAATATTCTTCTTGCGGCGCAAACATTCACCGCGTTCCATACAACTCGTAATCCCAGCAGGCGCACCGTTATAACCCGTCGTAAGTACGTGCTTGTCCTTTACGATAATCGCGCCGACGTGACGGTTTTCTTGGTAGCAACTCGACCACCCCGCAACCGTTTCGGTGAGTTCCATAAATCGTTTGTCCCATTTATTGTTCGTAGCCATTGATTTTACTCCATAGTTTTTTTCTATTGTATCACATTTGCAAAAAAAACGCAACGCTTTGATGAAAATTTCCTTTCATTTTCCTTACAATAAGGAAGATATTCTTCGCCGATCGAGAAAAATTAAATTTTTCTAAATATTTTCTCAAAAAGCGACATTTTTTTGTTTGATGTTTAGGAAAATTTGTTTATAATATAGAAGTATAAATAATTGCGCTGGTTTTTCAGCGATTGTAAGGAGATACATTATGACGATTAAACCCTTGTTCGATAAAGTAGTTATCGAAAGCGTTCCTGTCCAGGAAAAAACGGCAAGCGGCTTGTTTTTGACCGCGGCTGCCCAAGAAAAACCCCAAGCCTACACCGTTGTTGCGGTTGGCCCCGGCGGTATCATCGACGGCAAAGAAATCACAATGCAAGTGAAAGTTGGCGACAAAGTTCTTTGTTCGGAATACAGCGGCTCGGATTTCAAAGTGGACGGTAAAGAGTTTACGATTATCAAACAAAGCGACATTCTTGCCGTTTTGGAAGACTAATAAGGAGATAGAAACATGGCAAAACAGATTAAATACGGCGAAGATGCCAGAAAAGCGTTAGAAGCAGGCGTTAATACCCTTGCCGATACCGTAAAAATTACCCTTGGTCCCAAGGGCAGAAACGTTGTACTTGATAAAAAGTACGGTGCACCGCTCATCACCAACGACGGCGTGACGATCGCAAAAGAAATTGAACTTTCTGATCCATTCGAAAATATGGGTGCGCAACTTGTAAAAGAAGTTTCCACCAAAACCAACGACGTCGCAGGCGACGGTACGACCACCGCTGTCGTTTTGGCACAAGCCATCGTTAGAGAAGGTTTGAAAAACCTTGCGGCTGGTGCGAACCCTATCATCTTAAAAGAAGGCATCAAAAAGGCAGTAGAACTCGCTGTAAGCCACCTGAAATCCATCTCTAAGACGGTTGAAAGCCAAAAGGAAATTGCACAAGTTGCATCCATCTCTGCTGGCAATACCGAAGTTGGCGCTTTGATCGCAAACGCAATGGAAATCGTAGGCAAAGACGGCGTTATTACCGTAGAAGAAGGCAAGTCAATGAACACCGAACTAACCACCGTCGAAGGTATGCAATTCGACCGTGGCTATGCATCGGCTTACATGGTGACGAACACCGATAAAATGGAAGCGGTTATCGAAAATCCTTTCATCTTGATTACCGACAAGAAAATTTCTTCCTTGCAAGAATTGCTCCCTGTAATCGAACCCCTTGCTCAACAAGGCGCTCGCCTTTTAATTATCGCAGAAGACGTTGAAGGCGATGCTTTGGCAGCGTTGATCGTAAACAAACTCAAAGGCGTGTTCAACTCCGTTGCGGTTAAAGCGCCTGGTTTTGGCGATAGAAGAAAGGAAATGTTGCGCGATATCGCTATTTTGACGGGCGGTCAAGTAATCTCTTCCGATTTGGGTATTGATTTCAAGGACGTGTCCTTGGATATGCTCGGTAGAGCGTCCACCCTTCGCGTTGACAAGGAAAACACCACCATCGTTGGCGGCGTAG
>JAZOLF010000066.1:0-8297 GCA_045652785.1 Candidatus Scatosoma sp.
TTTATCGGCGCGGCTATCCCTGATGATAGCACTCCTGCCACCCCCGTCCCTGACGATAGTACCCCCGACAACACCACTCCCGATGTTCCCGTCCCCGACGATAGCACCGCCGACAGCAGCACTCCGAACGGCGATACGCCCGACGTATCCACCCCTACCATTTCCGACCTTGAAAGCGTAGCGGCAGGCTGCTCTGGTTCGATCGGTGTATGCGGCGCGAGTATCCTTTTGATGGGTTCGCTCCTTCTTATCCGTAAAAAGAATGAAAACGACTAATCTATAAAACAAAAAACACACGCAGAGTTGCGTGTGTTTTTTATTGCTTAAAAGCATATCAAAAGAGCAAACGCATTTCGCGCTTGCTCTTTTTTTCTTATTCGATTAAGCCCCCTTAGAAGGCTTCATTTACGTTAAGCAACAACGTATGCGACCGCATCAGCATTTTCCTGAACACATACAAAGTTGTATTCGCTACCCGTGCTGGTATTTCTCTTAATAACCGAAAGGGTATTGCCGCTGAACACGATTTCGTACGTCGTGTTGCCATCCACCAAAGATTCACCTTCTTCCAGCAACAATGCAAAGCCGCCGCTGGTGGTAAACTCATACGCGCATACCTTTTCCCAACCAGAGTTCGGGTCAACGATCTTCAACGTACCCGTCAACTTGGTATCGGTTGCACTTTCAGGTGTAAAGGCAACTTCAATATTGCCGTAGTACGTACCGCTAATGTTCCTACCTTCCTTGTAGGTGCCACTCAAAGTCTTCATGAAAGAATACAAGGGATGATCCGCGTTGGCATCTTTTTCTTCTTCGACTTCGGGTGCGCCAACCTTCTTCAAGAGATAATAGGTACCGTCGCGTTCCACAGAAAGCGTGAAATCTTCATTCAAGACAAGCGTTTGCATCAAAGTCGTAGCGCCGCCTACACGGTTGAGTTGCAAACCATTTTGAGCGGTATAAAGGAACTCATAAACAACGGTACCGTTGCCCTTCCATTCAACGTTCACTTGACCGCTTACGCCATCTGCATTCGGAACGAAGGTGACAGCATAGACAACTTTGTTCAATACACCCAACTTCTGCGTATATTGATATTCGCCGCTGAAAATCTTAGACATATCGGGCAATTTTTCAACGTTTACCGTCAAGGACGTGGTCACGCTGGGATTTCTCGAAGACGTAAGTTTAATGGTATAGGTACCTTCCACGGTAGCCGTGAAGATATAATCGCCAATCGTGTCATCCCAAACGAGCGTTGCGGTCGATGCGTTCACGCTGGTAATTTCTGCCGTGAAACGGGCATCCGCGTGCGTAGCATTTGCAACAGCATTAAATTGCAAGCTCTTATCTTCGTAGGTCGTCACGGACGTTTTTGCCGAGTAGGTCGTACCATCCCAAACGTTCGGGCTCAACGAAGTAGGAACGGAAGGAATAACGTTAATGGTAAACGACTTCGTGACGTCGCCCATTCTCACCGTCCAAGTAAATTCACCGATTTGTTGTTGGGGACGCAAAATTACGTAGCCGCTTTCCTTGCTATACGTTGCCATCAATCTGCTATCAAAGAAGTCTGCTTCTTGCCCGTTAATGTAGAAAAGAACGGGGTTGAGTGCAGGGATCGCCGTAGCAGGCGTAACGTTTTGCAGGTAGAAATAGTTTGCAGCGCTTGCCGCATCATACGTCAATACTTCGGGCACGAGTTCGCCACCGTTTAATTCGGTCATAAGGTCGAAGGACGAAACCAAAACCTTTGCGGGATCGTAAGGGTTTTCTTCGTCTGCGGTAGCGGATTCGTCGTACTGCGTCAACGTAATTTGATATTGATAGAACGCGGTATCAACGGTCGGTTTTGCGTTGCCGTTTGCATCTTCTTCAAATTCCGAAGAAAGGTACTTATAACTGGTGACGGACGCGCTTTCCAAGTAATTCTTTTCATTCAAGGCAAATTCAACGGACAATTCAAAATAATAACCGTCCGCCTTTGCATAGAACCCGAACGAGAAACTACCGACAATTTTACCATCCTGCAACTTAAATTCGTACACGTAATCATCGTTAGCGTCGTATTCCGCTTCTTCTTGCAACATGGAAATTAATTCTTCCGCACCGTAGAATTCCATAATACTATTGATTACGATGGGGTTGAAACGATACCCTCTGGCGTCGTCAGCAGAATAATCGTAGTTGTTTACTTTCGCAGAACCATCTTCCACACGAACAGAATACGGTTCACCATTTTCCTTCAACATATAGTAAATGGTCGAGCCATCATATTCGCTATGTACGTACATATAGTTATTTCTATATTCGTATTGATGCGTTTCGCTTGCACGCCAAGCGCCTTCATAACCGCTTTGATAGGTGGTCACGCCCTTCTTAACCAGGGATTGCCCCTTCGTCAACAACTGCATAACGTCGTACATTTCGTAGAGTTCTTCGTCGCAAACGGAGCAATAGATCATGTCGGCGTCTTCTTCCCAAACGTGAGACAGCAACTTTTCGCCGTAAGCGCTTTCACAAACTTCGCAAACAGCCTTATCTTTACAGGTTGCGGTACCGCCAGTATGCGAACCTTCTGAATCTTCTTCAATCACGCCGCAGCCTTCCACGCTACATTCTTTCCAGTGCTTTTCGCCATCGAACTTCCATTCGTAGGAGTGTCCGTTCGCTTCGCCGTAAGCCACGCCGCAAGTATCGCAAACCGCAGCATCTTCACAGGTAGCCTTGCCGCCGCTGTGGCCTACCACTACGCTAAGGCTTTCGCAGGTTTCGCAAACTTGCCAATGTCCGTTTTCGTCCGATTGCCAAGTTTCCGCCCAATCGTGCGCCGCGCTGCCATTCTTTTCATCACAGCCAGCGCAAGCGTGCCAATGCGCATTCGCATCGTTTGTCCAAGCGGCATTCCAACTGTGTTCATGCTTTTCCGCACAACCTGCGGCAAAAGCAGCAGCCGAAATAACCGCCATACCAAATAACAACTTGATATTCTTTTTCATAGCATACTCCTTTTTTAGTTTAATCTTGATAGAAACAACAAGCAAATAACCATTGATCTTCTTCCAAAGCATCTACTTGGGGATTTGCGTACAATTCCGCATACCCATTACCGTCGTTAAACAAGCGGTGATGAACGCTATATTTTTGGAAGAACTCTTTGAGTTCAGGGGTAACAGGAACAACACCGTCGCCGTTCACAAAGTCCGCATACCCGTAAGCATTGACGTAGTCAGCAGGGAAACTGACAGGCAAACCCGTCAACTGTCCGCTGGAATCAATGGGCTGATCAGCCATATTCTTCATGCCAGCATACCCTTCGATGAACAACTTATAGTTTTCCGTCCCGTTGGAAACGGTCAACGCCTTATTGCCGTGATATTCGATCGCCGTCAACGCTTCTCCACCATCACCGATGAAACGAATCATCGCCGTAATCTTACCGTACAATACCGGGCCGTAGCCTGCGCCCCAGCCGTAAGGATTGCTTGCATACTTCTCTTCGTTGTAAACGTGGTAAACGCCCGTCACGCTGTTTAACGCAAAGTTTTCACCACGGAAGGCAAGGATGGAAGTCATACTGCCCGCAGGGCGGTAATCCATTTCCGCGCCGACCATCGTACCCGCATTTTTCAAACTGTCAAAATCATCCTGCACCTTATTCTTGACGTAGAGACGGATATAGCAGTCGATTTCACGAACATACTGCTGCGTGCTTTCGTCAAATGTCTTATCGCAATCTTCAATCTTGACTTCGAGTGCGTTGTGGATAGCCGCCGCGCTAGCATAGTCGTCAGCCGTCAACGCCTGCAAGGCAGCGTATTCTTCTTTCAAGTCCAATTTAAGAAGGTCGATATTCACCGACGGGAGAACATTGCTCTTCAAATAATTTGCAGTTTCTTCCAAGTACGTTGCTTCGTCCATGGCTTGCAATTCCATCATATATTCGCCCATGCGGCTATACAAATCGGAAGGCAAAATCCACGGCGCTACGTTACGGTCGGCCTTAAACCCGCCGTCACGCATCAAAGCGAATTCCAAATTAACAGGATACTGTCCGTTCTTTTCATCTGCATGGATAGCAAACGTCCAAACGCCGCCGATATTGCTATCGTCCACGTTGATCGAGTACTTGAAGTTACGGGTATATCCTTTCGAATAACCGCCGTCGTCCAACGTATAGGCAAAGGTTTTATAAACGGCACTGCCGTAATACACGTCAATTTTCGGGTTAATTTTCCCATCGTTGGTATTCACCCAAGATTCGATGGTATATACGCCGTTTTCGGTAGGCTCGAACTCATAGAAAATCACTTGGCTTGCCGAAGTCAATTCATCGCGGTAGATACCGACCGTGCGGCACACCTTACAATCGAACTCATCCGCACCTTTCCCGCCACGCGCTTTTGTTGTACGGTAAATAGGAATTTCGATGTTCGGCGTAAAGTTCGACGTGCGGTTGCCGTTGGGATTATAGACGTAGCGATCGTCCAAGTTAATCAACGAAACGGTATAGTCGCCGTCCAACCCTTGTATTTCCGCAACGCCATCGACAAAGTCCGCATGATGGTATTCAAACCCATTCGTCCATTGTGCCTGCATCCCTTCGGTATCTTCGTAGAGTTCATCGTCATACATCAATTTTACCGAGTAGGTAATCCCTTCTTCTTCCGTCGCGTCGCCCGAACCGGTGCTATCCGATCCGCCGGTACTTCCGTCCGAAGAATCGGACGAAGTAAACCCGCCGGCATTCGAAGAACTATCGACGTATGCCAAATCACAAGCCGTAAAGGAAAATAGTGTCAAAATGCTCATCAGGATAGCAAGAATTCTCTTTTCCATTATTTTTTCTTACCCCCTGCTTTGGATTTTTTGAACAAACCAACGATGTCTGCCCAACGCAATTTACGGATAATAACGTCCACGATGAACAGCGATACCGCCGCAATCATGAAAGGCACAACCAGCGCTTGCGTGTACATTTCCACTTCGCTTGCATCGTTGGTCAAATCCACCGTACCGTCTTCGCTTACCGTACCACGGTGACGAACGATTTGATGGAGCAATGCCGAATCGTGTCCAACAAATTCATCATATTCCGCTTCATAGCAATAATGTAAAATATGCGAACTTTCATACACCGAACCGTCATACGCATAAGAAATATCAACCGTATATTTACCCATAGCGTCGAGCGCGAATATTCCGTAGCATCTCGTCTTATCGAACAACAATTTTTGCGGTTCGGTCTTCGTGCCATCGGGCAAGGTCACCGTCGCATATACGTCAACGGAAGGATCCAATTGATAAGAAGTCACTTCCACAAGCACACGCAAGTTATCACGCGTCAATGTAACGCGGAAAGGCTTGCTATTCTTTTCTTTCGGCGTATTTTCTTTCAAGGTGTTTGCAAAGAAAGTATCCCCTTCTTCGCCGTCCCAATCTTTGAGCCACTCACCAGCAAAGTCACTTGTGAACGCCGCAACCTTCCCTTCGCCGTAATCCCAATAGGAATATAACGGAACTTCTACCCAACCGCCTTCGTCTTTTTGGTATTTCACGGAAAGTACCTGGGTTGCGCTGGGTTTTTGCGTCGTCGTCAAGAACCCGTAAACGTCGGGCATCACAGCGATACCTTCCACCAAGTCGTCCGTATAACGACGAATATATACGGAAGTCGGCTTTTGGATAACCGTTTCCGTGATTTCTTCGGCAATTTCTTCCAACACGAGTGCCGCAAGGTCATCTTCGGTATCCGCATAGTAATACGAACCACCGCCCCACGACGCCAAGTTGCGAAGGAGCGTTTCCGAATCCATGCTGCCCGTATTGATAACGGACATAACGATACTGGACGCACGCATATCTTTTACAACACGCTCAGGATCTTCGGGTTCAGCGGTGTGCGCCTTACCGTCGGTAATGAGCATAACTTGTTCTTTCGAGAAAGACAAACTATTCATGAATTCGAGCGTCTTTTGGAGTGCCGCGCCCAAATACGTACCTTGACGAACGTCCAACGCATTGATATCCTGAATAATTTGTGCACGGTTCGAACCTACACGAACGGGCAACTGGGTAAACATAACGTCCCCCGCGAAGGCAACTACGGTCACATAGTCATCATCGCCCAACATATTTACAAGTTGGATCGCCGCCATCTTCGCCATCTTGAAGTGCCACAACGTTTCCATACTGCGGGATGCGTCCAAGATAATCCCAAACAATTTCGGATCTTGTTCGCTGGGTGCATAGTTCACGGGCAACATTTGTTGCAAAGCCGCCAAAGGCACCGCTTCTTCTTGCTCTTCTTCCGTTTTTTTCTCGTCATTCCCCGCCATCAAACTATGCAGTTGCATATCCCCGGAAACAAGCAAGGTTTTCCCGAACACGGAAACAACCGTTTGCAAGTTTTCCACGTAAGCGGTTGCCGCGTCCATCGTCCGAACGTCGAAGTTCGACAATACGATTTCATCGTATTCACACAACATTTCTACCGTGTATGGAACGACAATGTTTGCTCCCGTTTCTTCAAAGGAAACTTCTTGATAGTCAGCAAAATAAGCCTTAATCTGCTTAATCGCATTCGACTTATTGCTGGTATCTGCCATAGAGTTGGTTTTTATCGCCACCGTGCGGGTTTCGCCATCGTTGGTGAACGCAACGAAGTAGGTGACAAGTTTCGGAACCAATTCCCCCAATCCGTCCACGCGATTTTCGGTGGTATGAACGTACACTTCCAAATCGGTGTTCAATGAGTAGCGTTCTGCGATCGCCACCGCATCTTCAAATTTCGGGGTGTAGGCGATGATACGCAATCTACCTTCAACGACCTGGGTGAAATAATATTCGTTATTCTTTTTGGTTTCATCCCCCGTCACCGACAATTCCAAACGATAATCGAACGTACCTTCTTCATCGTTGGTAATATCAAAGTTCACGATATTGAACCCTTTGGTAAGTTTTTCGGCACGCGTCGTATATTTTGTATATTGGGTTTCTTCCGCATCCTTTCTATAAACGGTCAAGATGGAATCCGCGTCAAAGGAAGATTCAATCATAACCGATGCGGTGGTATCCTGTCCAAGATATGTCGTCTTGGTGTATTCCACCCCGTCGATTTGCGCTTCCTTTTGGGTTTCTTTCAGGTTGTTGTTTAAATACAACGCGTCAATTTTAATCCCGTTTGAATGCAAACTTTCCACCACGGAAACAATTTCTTCCAAACTCTTCCCGTCCGTTTGCTTACCGTCAGTAATCAAAACGATGCGTTTGATGCTATTGTTGTTGAACAGAGTACCCGCGTATTCTAACGCGCCCACGATATCGGTTGCCGAATCGTCCACAGAAGAACCGCTTACCGTGTTGAACTTCCCGCCGAACGACGTTTGCAATTCGTAATCTCTACCGAATACAACGACGCTCATCTTCGAGTTTACAGGCATCGAACTTTCCACTTCGCGCACATAATCGTCCACTTGTTTCAAGTTCTTGTTCGCAGAGTGCGAAACGTCCGCAACGACAACCACTTGGGTTTCGGTGACAACCGTTTCCACGTTCATCCCTGCTACGCCAAAGGCTACCAGAATTGCGATTACCAAATGGATAATCATGGATGCAACAACGCTCTTGGAGCGGTTAACTTTGCGAATAGCAATCGCATAAGGGATTACGAGCAAAGCTACCAGGGGGATAAGGATTAGCAGCCAGTACGGGTTATCGAAGTTGATACTTTTCATAACAGTACACCCCCCAATCAGCCAAGAATACCAGCGCCAACAAAGCGAACACCCAAATCAACGGGTCGTACGTACCGTCCAACCCACCGTCCGTTGCTTCGCCTTGTAACCCAACGTAAGTTTCCGTTGCCTGCGCAACGCGTTCCGCCGTGGGAACGCCCGAATAAATGTAATACACTCTTTGCGCGCTCGCGCCCGTGCCCGTACCTTGATAGGTAATGGTCACTTTATGCGTCCCTACTTCATCCAAAGCATATTCCGCAATCGCGCCATTCATAGCCAAATAAACATAACTACCGCTGGGCGCATCCACACGAACGGACTGCATATTCGGTTGCAAGTTTACTTCCAGCGTATCACCGCTGTAATACGACACTTCTTCAAGCGCCGTAGGATAACAATACCCCAACAAATTGCGTACCAACACCAAGAAGTCAATGCTCATCGGCAAGTCGGTATTGTGAATATCGAACGCAAACACAACTTCACGGCAACCTTGCGAAGTTGTACCAACGAAGACAGCAGGGTTGCTCTTATAGGTCAAGAGCGTCGTAAACTGGC
>JAZOLF010000067.1:0-3054 GCA_045652785.1 Candidatus Scatosoma sp.
CTTACCAAAATCGACTATGACGTAGATGTTTTGGTTATCAGCGGCGGTGGCGCTGGTTCTTCGGCGGCAATCGAAACGCATGAACGTGGCGCAAATGTGATGATTGCGGCCAAACTTCGTTTGGGCGACGCAAACACGGCAATGGCAGAAGGCGGTATCCAAGCGGCAGATAAGCCCAACGATAGCCCCGCAACCCATTATTTGGATGCGCTTGGCGGCGGTCACTTCAAGAATAAGCCCGAACTTTTGTATAAACTTGTTAACGAAGCACCCGAAGCAATTTTGTGGCTCAACAAACTCGGCGTTATGTTCGATAAGGAAGAAGACGGTACGATGGTCACCACGCACGGGGGCGGTACGACCAGAAAGCGTATGCACGCTTGCCGGGACTACTCTGGTTCGGAAATTATGAGAACGCTCCGCGACGAAGTATTCAACCGTGGTATCACGGTGGTTGACTTTACGTCTGCGATCGAACTCATCAAGGATACCGACGGCAAAGTTGCAGGTGCGGTGCTTATGAACATGGAAACGGGCGAAATCCTGATTGCAAGAGCAAAAACCGTCGTTATCGCAACGGGTGGTGCTGGTAGATTGCATTACCAAGGTTTCCCTACGTCCAACCACTACGGCGCAACTGCGGACGGTTTGGTGCTTGGTTATAGGGCAGGTGCAAAACTTCTCTATCCCGAAACCTTGCAATACCATCCTACGGGTGCAGCTGAACCTACGCAAATTTACGGTGCTTTGGTTACCGAAAAAGTACGTTCGCTCGGTGCGCAACTTGTCAATAAGAACGGCGACGCATTCGTATATTCGTTGGAAACCCGTGACGTTACCGCATCGTCCATCATTCGTGAATGTAAGGCAAACGGCAACGGCATCAAGACGACGGACGGCGAAGGCGTATGGCTCGATACGCCGCTCATTGACATCTTGAACGGTGAAGGCACGATTGAAAAGCGTATTCCTGCGATGCTCCGTATGTTCGGTAAATACGGCATTGATATTCGCAAACAGCCGATTTTGATCTATCCTACGTTGCATTACCAGAACGGTGGCTTGGATATCGGTGCAAACGGTATGACCTGCATTGAAAACCTGTACGTTGCAGGCGAAGCGGTTGGCGGTATTCACGGTACAAACCGTTTGATGGGTAACTCCTTGCTCGACATCATCGTATTCGGTAGAAACGCAGGTCAACAAGCAGGTGAAAAGTGCAAGAGCGTAGAATTGAAAGAATTGACGCTCGCGCACGTAGATGCTTTTGAAAAAGAGTTGGAAGAAGCAGGCATCTCCACGGAAGTATGCTCGCCGAAACTCCTTCCCGATTACAGAAGACAGGCAAACTAATTGATAGTATAAGTACAAAACGCACGAAGGTACGCTTTGTGCGTTTTTGTGCGGAATATGGAGAAATAAAAATGGAAAATATGGAAAAGAAAAAAAGCTTGAAATGGCTTTGGATTGTACTTGCTGCTGTGGTGGTTATCGGCTTGGCAGTATGGTGCGCGCTTTCTGCAATCAACAATCCGAAACTGCTTAAAAACGATGCGGGTGAAGTCACAGGGTCTAAAAACGGCGCAGAAAACGTCTTTAACTTTGGTGAAACGTTCGTATTGTTTGTAATCGCGTTTGCAGTACTCGGCTTAGGCTATTTGCTTGGCGGTGTAAACGTAAAAGGTATCACGCTTGGTACGGCAGGCGTATTCTTGGTTGCAATTTTGGTTGGCTACCTTTGTACGCTTGTACCCGAAAATTCGGGTGTGTTCTCGAACTTCCACTTGACGGAAGCGTCTTCTGTGGTTAGTTCCTTGAAAGGTCCCATTCAAAATACGGGTTTGATTTTGTTCGTTGGCAGCGTTGGCTTTATCGCGGGCCCGAACTTCTTTAAGAACCTTGCAAAGAACTTCAAAACGTACATTGTTTTAGGCATCGTTATCATTTTGACGGGTACGCTTGTTGCCGTGCTTTGCACGCTGTTTACCGATTACGGCCCTGAATACTGGGCTGGCGTACTTTCGGGTGCGCTTACGTCCACGCCTGGTTTCTCTGCGGCAAAAGACGCGGCTGATGCAAGTTTTGAATCCTTGATTACGCTTGGTCACGCTATTGCATATCCTTTGGGCGTTGTTGGCGTTGTACTTTTCGTGCAACTGATGCCGAAATTCTTGAAAGTCGATATGGAACGTGAACGCGAACTTTTGAAACTTGGCGCTGCGGAAGAAAAGAGAGATTATTCCAAGTTCTTTAAAGTAGAAGACTTTGGCTTTATGCCTTTTGCACTTGCGGTAATTGCAGGTTTGGCGCTTGGTGCTATTACCATTCCTTTAACGGGCGATGGCTATAACGGTCCTTGTTTCTCGCTTGGTACGACGGGTGGTGTGTTGATTATGTGCCTTGTCTTCGGACATATGGGCCATATCGGCAAACTCTCTTTGGAAGTAAAAGAAGGCACGCTGAAAGTTTTGCGTGAATTCGGTTTGGCGCTCTTCTTGCTCGGCGCTGGTGTGCACGGTGGCGTTGCTTTGGTGGAACAAATTGCGGCAAACGGTGGTGTTGCTATCGTTATTTGGGGCTTTGTTGGCGGTGCGTTGATGACGCTTGCTCCTTTGGTTGTAGGCTATTTCTTGGGTAGATACGTCTTGAAGTTGCCTTTGCTTAACAACCTTGGCTCGATTACTGGTGGTATGACTTCTACTCCCGCGCTTGGTACGCTTATTTCCACGGCGAAGACGGACGACGTAGCATCCGCGTATGCATCTACGTATCCGATTGCACTCGTTTTGGTTGTACTTGCGTCGCAACTTATGATTACGCTTATGTAAAAATAAAAACTCCGTCGTAAAAATCAAATTACGGCGGAGTTTTTTTTAAAAGCATATCAAAAATAGTTGATTTTTTAGATTGAATGCTATATAATAAATAGGCTGTTGCAGAGATGGCGGAGCGGCTGAACGCGCACGATTCGAAATCGTGTTAGGCAGGAATGTCTACAAGGGTTCAAATCCCTTTCTCTGCGCCAAATGTGGCTCGTTTGAACTTTTACGTTCA
>JAZOLF010000068.1:0-4998 GCA_045652785.1 Candidatus Scatosoma sp.
TAGGCGTTTAATTATGAAAAGACACGGGGCTCATTGATACTCCGTGTTTTTTGCTGTTTTAGGAAACTATTTTAACCCAAACCATTGACTTTTTTTCAAAAGTATAGTACAATGGAACTACGATAAAAGATAATAGGCGAATTTGAGCAAAATTCGGTTGCTATATGTTTATCAATCTAATTTATACAGGAGGCTATTTATGAACAGTTTACATTCTAGCAGCCTGTTTCTGGCAGATTCTACGCCCATTCTCGTTGGTGCGATTATCGGTGTAGTTAGCGTACTTGTTGCAATTATCGGCGCAATACTTTGGGTTCGTAGTTATAAAAACAAGACCGAACAGCAGGTTGGCTCGGCAAAGCAACAATCCGAAAAAATCATTTCTGACGCGAAGAACGAAGCGGAAAAGATCGTTTCGCGTGGTCAAGATGAAAGCAAACGCGCTTATAAAGAAGCCGTTTTAAGAGCAAAGGAACAGGAATTAGAATTACGTAACAATTTGGACAGAGAAACCAAGGAAAAGCGTGCTGAACTCCAAAAGTTGGAACAACGCCTTACCCAAAAGGAAGATTCCTTGGATAAAAAACTGGAAGGGTTGGAAGAACAAAAGAAGAACCTTGCAAAACAGGAAGACGAAGTTAAGGAATTGCAGGCAAAACTCAATTCCCAACACGATTTGATGGTGCAAGAACTTGAAAAAGTTGCCCATCTCACCTGCGAAGAAGCAAAGAAAATCTTGATGGACGAAATTTTGGATGCTACCCGTCACGACGTTGCTATTCAGGTTAGAAACCTTGAACAGCAAGCAAAGGACGAAGCGGATATGAACGCGAAAAAGATTATCTCGCTCGCAATCCAAAAGTGTGCGGCAGACCAAGCGTCTGAACTTACCGTTTCGGTTGTGCCCCTTCCCAACGACGATATGAAAGCACGTATTATCGGTAGAGAAGGTAGAAATATTCGTGCCCTTGAAAATGCAACGGGCATTGAATTGATTATCGACGACACCCCCGAAGTGGTTATTTTGTCCGGCTTTGATCCCGTTAGAAGAGAAATCGCTCGTCTTTCGTTGGAAAAGTTGATTGCGGATGGTCGTATCCATCCTGCAAGAATCGAAGAAACGGTGGACAAGGCCACCCGCGAAATCGAATTGCAAATCAAGGAAGCAGGCGAAGCGGCTGTATTTGAAGCAGGCGTATTCGGGTTGCATCCTGAGCTTATTAAACTCATCGGTCGCTTGAAATTTAGAACTAGTTACGGTCAAAACGTTTATAAGCATTCGATGGAAGTGGCTATTTTGGCGGGTCAAATGGCTGCGGAACTCGGTTTGGACGCTACTTTTGCTAAGCGTGCAGGCTTGCTCCACGATATCGGTAAAGCGGTGGATCAGGAACAAGAAGGTACGCACATCCAAATCGGTGCAGATCTCGCGAAGAAGTACAAGGAAAATAACAACATCGTCAATGCGATTATGGCGCACCACGGCGACGTTGAACCGAAGACGATTGAAGCGGTGTTGATCCAAGCGGCGGATGCTATTTCGGGCGCTCGTCCTGGCGCAAGACGTGAAACGGGTTCGAACTACGTAAAACGTCTTGAAAAGTTGGAAGCGATTGCATCTGGTTTCCACGGCGTTGAAAAGAGTTATGCAATCCAAGCCGGTCGGGAAATCCGTGTTATGGTAAAACCCGATCAAGTGGACGATGCACAAGCACTGTTCCTTGCAAAGGATATCGCGAAGAAGATTGAAACCGAACTTGAATATCCCGGTCAAATCAAAGTCAACGTTATTCGTGAATTCCGTAGCGTTGAATACGCAAAGTAAAAGGTTAAGAGTTCCGAAGTCTTCAATTTTTTGAAGATTTCGGAATTTTTCTTGAAAAAAATTCAAAAAATGCCGTTATTCGGCTTGACTTTCTTATCTAATTTCATTATAATAACATAGTAATTGTTGATGCTGCTATGGCTCAGTTGGTAGAGCGCGTCCTTGGTAAGGACGAGGTCGGCGGTTCAAATCCGCCTAGTAGCTCCAAAAGGACATCTTTGATGTCCTTTTTTTATTTCTTCAAGTAAATAGAAATGCCCATCCAAACGGATGGGCTATTTTTAATCATTCCACCAAGAATTGTTTGCAATCGGCGGCGGGTTTAGCGTAGAGATATAAACGGTCGGCAATTCGAGCCGCTGACCAACGTTGTTTTGGTAATAGGGGATAATCGTATATTGATAAGCGGTGTTTTCGGATAGATTGTTGTCGGCAAAGGTTTTGAATGATTTGCCGTCATATAGTGTTTTTGTCCCTGTTTGATCCGTACGCAAAATTTTATATTGATAATAATTTGGTGGCTTTTTTTCGAATGAAATGCTTACTTTTTCGCCGTCAAACTTCACGGACGGTGCGCTGATTTTTGGCGTGGAAAATCGTGTAGATTTTTCTTTCGGCGCGTACATGGTATCGAATAATTCGCTTTTTTGGTATTTTAAAGGCGCATTTTCATCGGATAGAAGTATCTTTTGCTCCGTTTCGTATGCCGCCAAATCAATACTAAGCGTTTTTATCCCGCTTGGGCGATCGAAAGAAGGTGGCGTTTGCTTGCTGTATAACTCCGAGAGAATGCGTCTTGTAAGTTCGGCGGGCTGATCGCCGCCCGTCGTTTGTATGGGAGTATTGTTGGCGTTTCCAAGCCAAACGCCGATGGTATGTTTGGTGGTGTAAGCGGCGGTGTAGGCATCCGTGTTCCCACGCCCTGTTCCAACCGTTCCTGTTTTTGCGGCTACGTCAAAAGGCAAGTTACGTAACTTTTTTGCGGTTCCGTTTTGTGCGGCCGTTTTCAAAACATCCGTCACCAAGTAGGCGCTTTCGGGGCTAAAAATATGTGTTATGGTTTGTGCCTGCTGATAAATTGTGATACCATTGATACGAAGTTCACGGATAAAGTTGCAGGGCGAGTATAGACCGTCATTTGGAAAAGCGGAATAAGCGGAAAGCAGGTCAATAAACGGAAAACCGCGCTCCATTCCGCCAAGCGCGAGCGCGAGTGTTTTATCTTGTTCTGGCAGGGGCAAGCCTAACCTATTTGCATAGTTCGCCGCGCGGTCAACTCCGAGTGTATTAAGCATTTTTACTGCGGGTACGTTTAGGCTTTTTGAAAGGGCGTCACGCAGGCTGACGTATCCAAAATATTCGCCAGAATAATTTTTTGGGGAATAGCCACCGAAGTCCGTTTTTTCGTCTAAAATCGGGGTGGCGGGGCAAGCAAGCCCTTCATTGATTGCAGGGGCGTAAACAAGCAATGGTTTAATCAATGAGCCAGGTGAACGGGCAATCATACCGACAGATGATCGAAAGGCGGTAATTCCGTGTGTTTCGTTGTCGATTACAGCCATTGTTTTATCGCAATTTTGCAGGACGGTTTGACCGTCTAAAACGGCTTGTGTATTCTCGTCGAAGTGGGTGAAGATTTCGATTTTTCCGTTGGTGGGAATCCCGAGTTCTTCTATGATTTTATCCATTTCTTCAATCGCAAAATGGCTGTAAGAACGGGTGTTTTTCGGGGCATAAGTGGTAGGCAGGGGCGAATTGAGTGCGTTTTCCTGCTCTTTTTTGTCGATTTTTCCTTGTTCTGCCATTAGGCATAAAACGACCTTTCGTCGCAGGAGTGCCTTTTCGGGGTTTTTGAAAGGTGAATAGTTGTTGGGTGAGCGCACCAAACCTGCAAGCAAAGCACTTTCGTCAAGGCTCAAATCCGCAGGACTTTTCGAGAAGTAAAACTGCGATGCGGATGCAATTCCGTAGCAATTATGCCCAAAGAAAATTGTGTTTAAATACGTTTCTAAGATTTCGCGCTTCGAATATTTTTTTTCGAGAGCGAGCGTCAACTTAATTTCTTTTAATTTACGTCGAATGGTCTTTTCTTGGGAAAGGTGGGTGTTTTTGATAAGTTGTTGCGAGATGGTGGACGCGCCTTCGCGAAACGAGTTGCTTTTTACGTTCTTCAAAAAGGCTCGCCCTATGCCGACAAGGTCAAAGCCGTTGTGGTGGTAAAATCGTTTGTCTTCGGTGGCGATAAATGCATCCAAAGTATGCGGCGCTAAATCGTCAATCGAAACGGTATCACGATGCTTAAACGCGGTCGCGCCGCTCAGTTGGCGATTCTTGCCGTCGTATAGGATGATTTGAGTATCGGGCAAAAGCAACTTTTTCGGGTCTAATTTTGCGCCCGCCGTTGCTATTATATACCCGATAAAGGCAACCAAAAAGCACCCTAAAAATCCAGTAAATAAAATTAAAAGTAGTTTTCTAAAACGTTTCATTTACGGTAGTTTGGATGTCTTTTTGGCTTTTTATGAAGAAAATTGTAGGAAAAACCGTTGAAAGACTTGATAAAGTCTTTAAAAAAGAGTATAATAAAATCAGGATATTATGTAAAATCGGTTAGTATGCCCATTTTTAAGGGAGTAAAACCACGGTGAAGATATGGAAAAGAAATACAAAATTATAACGTACGGTTGCCAAATGAACCTGCATGAGTCTGAAAAGATTGCAGGGATGCTGCGCGGGCTTGGGTATGTGGATACAGCGGAAGAAAATGATGCGGATATCATCGTATTCAACACTTGTTGTATTCGTGAAAATGCCGAAAATCACGCCTTTGGGAACATCGGTGCGCTGAAACAATTAAAGAAAAAGAATCCGAACTTGATTATTGCTGTCGGCGGTTGTATGATGCAGGAAAAGGGGAAAACGGAAATTTTGAAGGACAAGTTCCCGTTCGTTGACGTAATGTTCGGCACGCTGAACTTAGAAGAGTTTGGAAAACTCATTCAAGAAAAGTTGGCGGGGAAGAAGAAAGTAATCAGCATCCGCGAAACGGAAGGCGAAGTGGTAGAATTTGACGATGCGTACCGTACCAGTTATCCGAATGCTTGGGTAAACATTATGTACGGTTGCAACAACTTCTGTTCTTACTGTATCGTTCCCTATGTTCGCGGTAGAGA
>JAZOLF010000069.1:0-13182 GCA_045652785.1 Candidatus Scatosoma sp.
TTAAGCACACCCTTGACAAAGAAGTGACCTTGAAGACCGCTGACGATCGTTATAGCGACGTAAGCATTTCTTGGTCGGTTGAAGCTGATAAGGGCGCAACCGTAGCAAATGACAAGTTGAACCTTGTTATTCCTGCAGAAGCAACCGAAGTTGTTTTGACGGCTACCGTATCTTGCGGTGACGTTAGCGAAGACGTTGCATTCACCCTTGTACTTGGTCCTAAGACCGTTACACCCGATGCAACGGATGCAAACGCTATCGTTGCTGCTGCATACAGCCTTGCTGCAGGCGAAACCCTTCCTGGCGGCAACTACACCCTTACGGGCGAAATCACGAAAGTGAACACCGCTTATGACTCTGGTTATGGCAACATCACCGTTACCATCACCGTTGGCGACAAGACCTTCGAATGCTATCGTTTGGTAAGCGGCGCTGCTGAAGTAAACGAATTGAAGGTTGGTGACGTTATTACCGTTACCGGTCCTATCAAGAACTACAACGGCAAAGTTGAATTTGATAAGGGTTGCGTTCTTGATGCAGTTGTTGAAGGCGAAGTTGGCGGCGGCGATACCCCTGATACCCCTGATACCCCTGATACCCCTGCTACTCCTTCCCAAGCAGACATCGTAAACGCTGCTTATGCTTTGGAAAAGAACACCGCTATGGAAGGTACCCAAACCTTGACGGGCGTTATTACCGTTGTTGATACCGAATACAACCCTCAATTTAGCAACGTTTCCGTTATTATCGTTGTTGAAGGTATGACCGATAAGCCCATTTTGTGCTACCGCATGAAGGGTACGGGCGCTGATACCATCGGTAAGGCTGACGTAATCACCGTAACTGGTACGATTAAGAACTACAACGGCACCGTAGAATTCGATGCTAACTGTACGTTTGTTCTCGTTTCCGCACACGAATGTTCCGAATACAGCGAAGCAACCTGCGAACACGCAGCTCTTTGCGTTGCTTGTGACGAAGCACAACCCGGCTCCGCTCCCGTTTCTTGCGATTATGTAGATGGCGTATGCAAATGGTGCAGCACTCCCGCAGGTGTTGAAACCATCTCCGCAAGCAAGACCATGGCTGAATTGATCGCTTCCGAAGGTTGGACCAGCTCCACGACGAAACAAGAATTCTCTCTTGACGACGTTGTTACCGTTAAGGTAAACGGCGGCAGCAACAGCGGTAAAGCATACGAAGGCAACCACATCCGTATCTATGCTACCGATACCCCCGCTGGTACGTTGACCATCACCCTTGCAGCAGGTTATGAACTCGTTTCCGTTAAGGTTTCCGCGCAAGAAGGTACCTATGCATTCTTGTGTGTAGATGGCAGCTCCGATGATATCTCCAACGTTACCACGGCTGTTTCTGGTTCTTCCGTTGTTCTTACTTCCGTAAAGAACGGTAGCAACGGTAAGCAAGTTCGCGTAACCGCAATCGAAGTTGTTTACAAAGCAGTTTAATGTAAATCAACATAATCTTTCTTTGTAAAGATAGAAAGGCACTCTTCGGAGTGCCTTTTTTATTATATTCCATCTCCCAGCGTCCACATTTTTTGTTGACAGTACGCTAAAAAGAATGGTATAATATTTTGGTAAGTAAAAATCTTTCACCACGCGTTTGTTGTGATAGAAACGCTTATTTTTATGAAAAGGGATAGACAAATGAAAAACACTTTGCGTCGCACCATTTTATCCGCATTTTTGGCGGCAATTTTCTTAACTGTACCCATCTTGGGTACTGCTTGCAATGTTTTGCTGGATGATTCGTCCACGCCCGCACAATCCACACCCACGGATAGTACGCCCGATGCAAGCACGCCTGACGATACGCCCACCATCGACGAAGAACAAATCGCAATCGTTGACCAAGCGTATGAACTTACTACGGGGAGTTCTTTGAGCGGTACTTTTTCGCTCGAAGGCACCATCACGACGATCGACCAGCCCTACGACGGCACAAAAATTTGTTTAACAATCGTGGTTGCAGGCAGAGAAAATAAGCCCATCTATTGTTATCAACTTAAAGGCGAAGGTATCGAACTTTTGCAGGAAGGGGATAAAATTACCGTTGCAGGCACGCTCAAAAACTACAAAGGCACGATTGAGTTCGACAAGAACTGCCAACTCATGAAGTACTATACGCAAGGTTCTACGCCTGACACCCAAGACCCTTACGCGAATATGACCGCAGCAGAGTTCTATGCAAACTATACGGTAGCAAAGAACAACACGGACGCCTATTACCGCACAAAACACGGCTTTATGTCGGGCGAATTGTCTGTTCCCGACCAAGCACCTACCCTTGCTGAAACTCAGCCTAAAAACGGCGATTTATACATCCGCAATAGTGAAATGCGTTTATCTGCGGACGGCAAGACCTATACGGTAGTCGATTGCTACGGCGATCCCGTATTCAATGTCTATCGCGACGGCGCGTATATCACTTTGGAAGAAGTAGCCGCGTACGTTTACGCATTCGGCACTTATCCGAAGAACCACTCCGCATCGAAAAATACATCCCCTTCGTCCAGCGTTTGGGGGCAATATTTGCGTTTGAACCATACGCAATTCTCGGGCGACACACGCAAATATCCTTACGAACCCGCGCTCCCGAACATCACAGGCATCGGCGGCACGCTGACCTACTGGGAAATGGACATCGGCACGACGGGTACGGACTGCGATCCTTCCTACGCTGCCCGCATTTACAACAACGGCTCTTCGATTGACCGTGGCGCGGCACGTATCGTGTACGGCAAAAACGATCTCAATAAGAACGGTATCTATGAGTACGGGGAATTCCACGTCTTCTACACCTACAACCACTACAACGACTTTCAGGAATATCTCAACTATCAAGGTGGCTGGGGTGAAAAGTTCGGAAACATCACGGGCGGCGGCTTGATTTCCGACAAATACAACTGCAATCCGACCGCATACGTAGAAATTGCAATGCAAACCTTGCCCAGCGTTGTATTAAACGGCTAAAAACCGACCCATTTTGAATATTACACAAAAAAGCAGGACTTCCATCGAGAAATCCTGCTTTTGCGTTTTTGCGCCTATTTTTTACTTAGTTTTAAACTTTTCGAAGACCGCCATCTCCGTACGGGTTGCAATGAGCGGCGTGATAGAAATATACCCTGCGTGGATCGCCACCGTGTCGCGGTTCAAATCATTTGGAGATTCGTCGGGAATGATCTCGCCATCCTGGCGGAACATATCTTCCCCTGCTTCGGGGCAAGGCAAAAACTCATCCGAATAATAAATCGAGCCTTGATAGGTCACTTTGATCCCCTTCGGGACGTTCGGAATGTTGACGTTATAGATCGGGTTTGCATCCAGCATCCCATTTTCGAGAATATAGTTGTAAGCATCGTCAAAATATGCGCTTGCCTGTTCCTGCCCATCAAAGAAGGCGGAGAATGCAATCCCCTTCATCCCCAAGCGAGCCGATTCAAAAATAGCGGCGCAAGTACCCGAATAGACAATATCGTCGCCCACGTTCACGCCACGGTTGATCCCCGAGAGCACCAAATCAAATTTGCGTTTCAAACCGATTACGCCATAGCGCACGCAATCGGCGGGCGTAGAATCACACGAATACGCTTCAATGCCATCGATAAACGGCACGCGCTTGATTTCAAACGCCCCGCGAATGTTGATCGCGTGGCTCTTTGCGCTTTGTTCCACTTTGGGCGCGATGACCGTCACTTCGCCGTATTTTTGCGCCCATTTTGCAAGCAAACGAATTCCGACGGTATCCACCCCGTCGTCGTTAGTGATCAATATTTTTAAAGCCATCCTTCGTTATTTTCCTTGTAATTTTTTAATCTTGCATCCGCTTCCGCGATCAATTTTCTCATCTCTTTCTTGGAATACACCGTCGCACCAGCCGCGCAAGCATGACCGCCGCCGTGGTAGTTTTCCGCGACTTCGGAAACGGTCACAAAGCGGGAACGAAGACGAACACGAATGCTCCCGTCCTTGTTTTCGATAAACGCGAGCCAAATGAGCGCGCCCTTAATCGAATCCATATACGAAACTGAACTGCTTGCTTCTTCGGACGTCAAATTGAATTTCTTTTGCATTGACTTCGACACATACACCCAAGCCACGCCCGCAGGGGTAATATTCATCTTTTTATGCACGTAGGCTTCGAACTTAAAGGAGTCAAAATCACGCATGTACAAATGCGAATACAACACGTCGGTATCCACCCCTTGATCGAGCATCAACCCCGCAAGGCGCATCGTTTCCCCCGATACGTCGCGGAAACGGAAACGGCCAGAGTCTGTGACCATCCCTGTATAGATATAGGTTGCCGCCTGCGTGTTGATCTTCAATTCGTCCTTGAAAGCATCGTAGAACGCCGCAATCATTTCACAGGTGGACGAGCGGAGTTCTTCCACCCATTGAACCGTACCATAATCTTCCACAGGAATATGGTGGTCGATTTTTACATACTCTTTACAAAGTTCAAACTTTTGGTTCGAGATACGTTTTTTCGTCGCCGTATCAAGCAAAATCCCGAGCGCGTCCGCGTATTCTTCGTCGGGCAAAAGCGGGTCTTCATCGCCGTAGAAAGAAAGGTAGCCCGAAAAATCCGCATTTTGCAGATAAATCTTCTTTTCGGGGAAAGTAAGTTTCAAAATTTCCGCCAAACCGCGCGTCGAGCCTACTGCATCGCCGTCAGGGCGGAAGTGCCTAAAAAGCAAAATCTTATCGTATTCCTTGATTTTTTCAAGGATTTTTTTCATATTTTCAATCATTGTTGATCTCTCCTAATATATTCGTTCAAATCTTCCAAAAGCGCCATCGCCGTCGCGTAATCAGGCACGGAACAACCGCAAGCCTTCGCGTGTCCACCGCCGCCGTATTTCACGGCTACGGGCTGCACCGCATACTTAGATGAGCGGATTTCCACCAGCACTTTTTCTTCGGTTTCGGTGAAGTTTACCCAAATGTCCACTCCACGCAAGTCCGCCATCGTGCTCACCATTCCGCGCGAAACGGTGAATGTATCGGCGCCGCAAGCGGCAAGTTCTTCTTTCGTCGTGTAGATATACGCCACGTTTTCGGGAGAAAACTGGATTTTCAAGATGAATTGCGCACGCAAACGCACCTGTGCAAAGTCGTCCGCATACAGGTTGCCGTAGATTTCCGTTACACTAAACGGCTGTTTCAAGAGTTCGGACGCCAGGCGGAATGTTTGCGACGTCGTGGAATCGAAACGGAACCGACCAGAATCGGTGACCATACCCGTATAGAGCGCCTTTGCCGAAACAGGCGAAAGCGTAAGCCCCGTTTGCACCGCAAAATCGGTGAGCAAACCACAGCAACTTTCATACGAAGTATCCACCGCTTCCAAATCACAAATCTTTTCTGCCCAAATATGGTGGTCGAAACGGACGGTAAACGCCGCCGTTTTGTAGCGTTCGTCGCTAATCAAAGCCGAGCCGCCGCAATCCAAAACGATGGCAAGCGCACCTTCGTATGCGCTATCAGGCACTTCGTCCATCGTCGAACCATCCATAAACGCATAGCGTTTGGCAGGATCACCCACAGCGTACACTTGCTTGTCGGGGAAATTTTCCTGCAGGATGGCTTTGAGCCCGATTTGCCTGCCCATCGCATCGCCGTCGGGGTTATTATGGCGGTGAATGATAATGGTAGAATATTCTTTAATGGCTTTTACAATTTGATTAAACATTGTTAATATCTCCAAAATAACCGTGGTATTGCAAACGGAGCGGGGACGCAGGGAACAGCAACTGGTGGAGTTCGATAAAATAATCGTCCGTCATGCTGGCAATATAATCGACAACCAACTGGTTGCTTTCCGTCTTTTCGTAAGCTGCGGAGTGTTGCGCGATCGGCAAAATATGGTGACGGAAGATCGGGGAAGATTGTTTGTTCCCTTTTACGTCATCCAGCAACTGCCCATAGACGTTCTCCATCATCGGTTTGATCACACCCGCCGTACCCGTCACTTGACCTGCACGATTGTATATTTTTTCGTAGTTTTCGGCTTTCGCCTTTTTGAGTGCCGCAAAATGCTGGCTATCCAACTTGATATATGGTTTCCCATAACTGTTTTCAATCACGTTGACAATCAAGTTATTGACGATCTCCGCATTCGCTCTACCGAGTTCATCCACCGCAAAATCACTTTGCTCAATGGCCTTCGCTAAGACGGCATCCTGCCGATCCTTGCCCAAGTAGGCGATAATGTCGGAGATACGCACCACCGCGCCTTCCAGCGTGCAAGGCATAATCTTATCTGCAAACACACGATCGGTGCAACATTTTTCCATAATGGCGTCAAATTCCGTAAAATCCTTGACGGGAACGGGACGATATTCTTCAAGTTCCAGTTCCCCGTTATGCGCGGCAATTCCGTTCAAAACCTGCAAACTCAAATTATAGGGATGGATTTTATCAAGCACGCGTACAGAATGTATATTGTGCAAAAAACGCCTACCTGTATTCTTTGAATACAGTTCGTCGAGCAAACTTTCGCCCGTGTGCGCAAACGCAGGATGCCCTACGTCGTGTCCCAAAGCGATCGCTTCGATCAAATCCAAGTTCAAATGCAACGCCTTACCGATACTCCGCGCGATACGGGAAACGAGTTGCACGTGCAAACTGCGCCTGGTCATATCGTCATTTTTGAACAGGGAATACACCTGCGTTTTATCCGCATAGCGGCTAAAATACGGGCTTTGCATAATCTTGTCAATGTCACGCACAAAGGGCGTTGACCAAAAAGCCGTAGCGTCCTGCTCTTCCTTTCTGCGCAAGATTTTTCCTTCGTCAAAACTGTAATTTTGATAAGTGTTTTCACGCTTTTCCGTATCCATTCTTTCTATCAATTCTTTGGAAAGCGTTTCAAATTTTGGCATAGTTTTCTCCGTTTATTATTTTGAAAATCCACCGTTTCGAATGTAGTCCGCAAGCAAATCGCGGGCAAAAGTCGTTTCATCATACGTCGCCACTTCGGTCAATCCATTCCACTTATATTGCCAAGTATAACTATCCACAACCACGTAATAGGTCGCGCTCGTATTGATGCTATTCTTGATACTGTTGCCGTAGGTGCTATAAGAAACGTAATAATCGCTATTCGTTGTTTGGATAAATACGCTCTTCAATTTAGACCCCGAAATGGAGCACAGCATCAAAGGGTTATCGAAGGGGAACAAACTTTGCAAATCGCTGTACATAACGTTCCCCGCAGACAGGTTATACGGGCTGCGCGTTCTCAAAAAGCCGCCGCCAAGTACAATGTTATATTGCGAGCCCCAACGTGAAAGCCCCGTTTGCAGGTATAAATCCGCAACAAGCGCTTCCAGTTCGCTATCGTCGCGATACTTGCTGTTATATCCAAGCATTTGCGTCCCGAGCGCTACTTCATCCGCGTATTTATCAAGCAAGGTTTGGATGATCGGATCTTGCGCCTTATTCCCATACACAGAATTGCTAATCGTTTCCGCGGTCTTGGTGGAAACTTCATCGGTCACCACGTTGACGGACATGGTCGCGTGAGAAATGTTTTTATTTTCGCCGCCGCCTTGCAGGTGATACACCCCCCAACTATCCGTTTCTACGTAGCGGCTGTGCGTATGCCCTTCGAAGACGATATCCACATAGCCGTTGGACAAACTTGTATCGTATCCGTCAATGCCTTCATGCCAAGAATATACGATTACGTCTGCGCCCGCGTCTTTTAAGCGTTGGGATTCCGATTTGACAAGGTTTGTCAATTCGCTGCCCGTCTTAAAGTACACGTCTTCTACCTTATCCGAAGAGATGGAAGAATAGCAATCCCCCACCGCCCCGATAATACCGATTTTCGCGCCGCCGCGTTCTACCATAATGGACGGCTGGCAATAGTCCGCGCGTTGGTTGGTGGCGCGTTCATATACGTTGATAGCAAGGTAGGCAAAATCGGACGTTGCCGCATTTTCGGCGATATAACTCGTGCCCCAGTCAAACTCGTGGTTGCCCAAGGTCATAGACACGAAGTCCATTTCATCCATCCAATCGTTAATGATTTTTCCGCGTGTTAAGTTCGATTCCGAGCCGCCTTGCCACATATCCCCCGAAGAGAACAAAATCGTGTTCGGATTTCTAATTTTCGCATCTTTTAAGTACGTCGTCAAACCGCCGATACCAGGTTGGGTATCCGTCGCGGTAAACTTACCGTGCAAGTCATTGACCGCATACAAATCCAGCGTGACAATTACGCTGTTTTCACAAAGATCGCAAATTGTATCCCCATCCCCGTCTTCGTGCGCACAAGTGTTGGTCGGCGTGTCATCAGGGGTGCTGTCGCCAGGCGTACTATCCGCAGGCGTTGAAGTTTGGGGCGTACTCGTTGGCGGCGTACTCGTTTGGGGAGCAAAACCTTCGCATCCCACAAACATCATACAAGCGAGCAGCAACGCCGCCACGGAAACTTTTTTCATAGGAATTCTCCTTCGTATTTCTTCTCTCTTATTTCTTTGCTTGTTCCAAAACTTCGTTCACAGCCGTTTGCAAAGCAACCAAATCTGCGTTTGCTTGTTCTTCGCTTGCCGCTTTCAACGAGTAGTAAATCTTCAACTTCGGTTCCGTACCCGACGGGCGCACGCACACGAACGAACCGCCGCTTAACTCATAGTAAACACAGTTGCATTTCGGGATATTCAAAGGCGCAACCGTACCGTTTACGTAGTCCTTTCTAACGTCCGCGCTGTAATCACGGAAGGCTTCCACCGTCCAAGTGCCCAGAGCCTTAACGTCCATCGTCTTCAACGCATCGACAACACCGTTCATTTCTTTCATCGCGTTCAAGCCCGAATATTGTATGGAAACGTTCTTATCCAAAACGAACCCGTATTTTGCATAGATTTCTTGCAATCTTTGATAAACGGTCTTGCCGATATAGGTATAATAGCATACCATTTCTGCACAGAGCATCGACGCAACGACAGCGTCCTTATCTCTTGCGTGCGTACCGCGCAAATAGCCGCAACTTTCTTCAAACCCGAACACGTAGGTATGTTTGCCGTCCTGTTCCCATTGTTTGATTTTTTCACCGATAAACTTAAAACCAACGGGGGTTTCGTATAAAGTCACGCCATAATCTTCGCAAAGTGCTTTTGCCATCCCCGTCGAAACAAAGGACTTAACAACCGCCGCATTTGCGGGCATAACGCCGTCTTCTTGCAAGCGTTGCAGGATATAATCGAGCAACAAAATCCCTACTTGGTTGCCAGAAAGCGCCACAAATTCTCCTTCGTTATCACGAATTACCACACCCAAGCGGTCCGCATCGGGGTCTGTACCAAATACCACGTCCGCATTGATTTCATTTGCAAGCGCAATCCCCATCGAAAGAGTTTCCTTGTATTCGGGGTTGGGAACTTTCACGGTCGAAAATTCCGTATCCTTCTTCGCTTGTTCTTCAACGACGGTTGCATTAATCCCCAACTTTTTCAAGATCGCCGTGACGGGCTTATAACCGCTGCCGTGTACGGGGGTATAAACGAGTTTCAGGTTCGCACCGCACTTTTCTACCGCATCTTTCGAAAGTGTCAATGCGGAAAGTTCTTCGATATAATCTTCATCCAACTTTGCAGGGATGGATACAATCAACGGGCTATCCTTTTCACCGCTCACGGACAGGAAATCATCAATCTTTGCAATATGTTCAACCACTTTTGCGGTATCTTCGGGGGACATTTGCGCCCCGTCCGCACCATATACCTTGTAGCCGTTGTATTCTTTGGGGTTGTGGCTTGCCGTAATCATAACACCTGCCACCGTCTTCAAATAACGCACCGCATAGGAAAGCATCGGTACAGGATGTACGTCGTCGAAAAGGTACGCCTTAATGCCGTTCTTTGCCAAAACTTCGGCGGTCGCACGCGCGAACTCTTCGGACATTCTGCGGGTATCGTAAGAGATTGCTACGCCCTGTGCCATCGCATCCGCGCCAAGCGTTTTGATGAATTCCGCAAGACCTTGCGTTGCACGCATCACGGTATAAACGTTCATCATATTCATACCGTAGCCGATCAAACCGCGCATCCCTGCCGTACCGAATTCAGGCTCAGCGCCGAAACGATATTCTTTTTCCTTTTCGTCGCACGCAATCGCCAACAATTCCTGTTTGCCTTCTTCGCACAATCTTCCGTCGGTCAACCAGTTTTGATAGTTCTTTTGATAATCCATTTTTTTATCTCCCTTATCATTTTTATTTTCGTTTTCAGGTTCGTTGTTTTGGTCCTGCCCCGCACCTACGGTATCGTCCACGTAATCAAAGAAATGTTCGGTATCCCCTTTACATTCGTTGGTTGCGATGTCGCCAAAGGTGACGAAGTATTTTTTTCCTTTGATCGTAAAGTAGTTTACGTACTGCGCGCAAATCAAGACCAAGTAAGATGCAGGTATAGTCACCAACAACGCGCTGCCAAAAGTGAACGCCAGCGCCATAGCGTTGACAATGATGATGATATACACCAAAGACACGTACATTGCAAAGGACTTTCTGTGGTGGCGTTTTTCTTCCCCGCGGATGGAGCGAATAGCGTTTTTCAGCGTCATTTTATCTTCGGTAATCGCAGGCATCCAAGCGGAAGTAAACGTGAGTTTCAACGCCTGCCCGATTGCAATCACCGTCATCGACAGGAAGAGCGAAAGCCCCACTTTTGCGAAGATGCAAATACAAGCGATAATCGCCGCCATCCCAACGTCGAATGCAAAAGCGATGGGTACGTACACCACAGCATACTTTGTTGCGCTTGCCAGGCTTTCGATATACGCTTGGCGGAAAGGCGTTTCCGCGTAAGTGGTCATTCTATCGTTGATTACTTTCCCAACGGTAAAATAACACAGCGTATCCAAAAAGCGTTGCGCCAAGTAAACGATGATACAACCGATTGCACGGCCGATAATTTCGCCCGCCATCGTGAGCACCAGCCCACCGAACGCCGGCAAGGAGCCGTTGACGATCTCATCCCGCAATACTTCAAAAGAATTCCCCGATGCGTGCCCGGGCATAAATTCCGCAAGCAGGGTACGAAAATCCCCCAACAAGTGTTCCCATTCCACGCTTGAAAAGATCTCTGCAAGTTGTGGCAAAATCAATACACCGTACAACGCGGTACAAACGATCCCGACCACAATCTTATACAACAGCACACGGGGAATGTTTTTGAAATTTTCCGTCATAAGTGTGAACGTATTTCTAAATCGCATAACCCTACTCCTTTATTCGTAATATTTTTTTAAATCGGCACGTTCGATTTGTTCACGGTCGAAATAAACAACCTGCATTCGCACGCAGAATTGTAAAATCAACGCCGCATAGAAAGCCGTTGCAACGATGATGGAAACCACCTGCGCGGACGGGAAACATAAGGTTGCAAGAACGATCAAACCTTCCGCCACAATCAAGGAAACCGCTTGCGCCACCGTCAACTTTGCTTGGATAGGCTCACAAAGAATGTAGCCATAGCGGAGCGCTTCAAACGTTCTGAATCCTGTAATTTGCATACAGGGCAACCACAAATACCCCAACGAAAGCACGTAGGTAAAAACAAAGTGCATAACCACCCAAACGATGGGCGCAAGGACGTAAAGCAAAGGAGCAGGCACGCCCAAACAAAGCATCAAAACTGCCGCCAGCAACAACGTCCAAAGTTCGTAGATTACACAAATCAAAAAAGCGATACCGATGGTGGACATCAGGTTGTCGTTGAGTTTCCCCCACAGACCGTTGAACGTCCGCTTGCCAAAGCGCATATGCTTATCGGTGAACGCCATCAAAAGCGCAACGCACACAATCAGCACCACAAGCCCGAGCACGCCTGCCACGATCGTATCCCACGATGCAAAGTTAAAAATTGACACCGCTTGGAAGACTTCCCAAAAGGAAATTTCCGCCCAACTGCCCGACATCACTTTTTCATAAATCGCCAAAATATCTTCGCGTGCCACCGTAAACGAAAGCAAAAACGCAGGCAAAATTACGAGCGGAAATACGTAGAAAAAGTTTTTTAAGTTGTATATAATGGTTTTCCAAGTGTACTTCATCTTGTTTCTCCTAACCAAAGCGCAGGCACTCACCTTTCAATTTTAACAAAATTGAGCGCTCCATACATAGGTATTTTATCACATATTCTAAAAGAATGCAATACTCTACACAAAAAAACCAAGCGGTTTTTTATAAAACCGCTTGGTTCGTGCCTAAATTCGTTAATTTTTTATTTCATCAACACTTTTCCCCTTTTACAGCGGAAAATTATTTGATGTTCTTATACATAGGGCCGTACGCTTGGCAAGCACGATAATCCTGCCCTTCCTTATCCATACCAAACGCATTCCAAGACGCGGGACGGTAGATCTTATCTTCGTCAACGTTGTGCATACATACGGGGGAACGGACCATCGAACACATTGTAATAATGTCCGCGCCGATATGCCCATAAGAGATTGCGCCGTGGTTTGCACCCCAGTTGTTCATAACTTCGTAAGCGGTCTTGAACGCGCCCTTACCGGTCACTCTGGGAGCGAACCAAGTGCAAGGCCACGTGTAGTCCGTTCTCTTCCAAAGCTTATGGGTGACTTCGTCAGGTACGGAAACCGTCCAACCTTCCGCGATTTGCATCACGGGGCCGATGCCCTTAACCATGTTCAAACGGAGCATCGTACAAGGCATTTCGTTACGAGTGACAAAACGGGAAGAATAGCCGCCGCCACGGAAGTAGCCAAGGTCAACGTACGGCCACGTCGTTGCTTTCATGCAAGCGTCGATATCTTCGTCGGTCATATCCCACCATTTCTTCATAATAGCGTTGCCGTTTTCATCCTTCACTTCGCCGCAAGCATCCACGCAAGCCGCGCCCGAGTTGATAAGGTGGATAAAGCCATCCGATTCCTTCGCTTTACCTTCCACATCATAGCCCGTCACACGCTTGATTGCATCGCTCGACCAGTAGGTACGAACGTCCGCAAAGATTTGCGCTCTACCCGTCAAAAGTTTACCAAAGAGCATACATACCGCATTCAAGGTATCGTTTTCGGTAGCAAGGATATAGGGTTCTCTTGCGCCGTTCCAGTCGAAGGTAGAATTCAAAATAGATTCGGGGAAGACACAGTTCGGATAGAAGTCCGTCCATTGTCT
>JAZOLF010000070.1:0-2391 GCA_045652785.1 Candidatus Scatosoma sp.
CTACGAATGCCGGAATCAAAATCCGGTGCCTTACCGCTTGGCGACACCCCAGTATAGGGACAAAATAAAAAAAGTGGGGCGGGTTGAGAGAATCGAACTCACGACCTCCAGGGCCACAATCTGGCGCTCTAACCAACTGAGCTAAACCCGCCATAATATTTTTTGGTGCGCCTGAAGAGATTCGAACTCCTGACACACGGCTTAGGAGGCCGTTGCTCTATCCAACTGAGCTACAGGCGCATTTTCGGTACGACGCCCGCTTTATTTTGGAGCGGGTGATGGGAATCGGACCCACGCGGCCAGCTTGGAAGGCTGGAATTCTACCATTGAACTACACCCGCATTTACTTCGTTGGGGTTCCGTACCAACAACGCCTGTATATAATAACACTAATTTTTCGAATTGTCAAACAAAAATATGCTGTTTTTTACAAAATTATCATTTTTTTTTCGAATTGTGTTTTTTTGGCAAAGTTTTGTCTCCGAAAGAAAAATCTAAAAAGAATTTTCGTCAAACGTTTTACATATTTTATTTTTTTTGTTATAATAATAAATGGTTATCGCCAACGGGGAATTTGGAACCCGTATCGAAACCCGAAAAACCAGATATATCCGTGCAGAGCGGTTAAGACGGGCACGGCGACCATCATTAAAAGATTATCTAAACGGGTTTTGTAGATAAACATACAAGCATAGACGGCAGGCCCGCCGCCGAGTAGGGCGATCAAAAGCAGCCGTGCATCGTGTTTTTTAGTATCGCTTGCCTTTTCTTTTTTGATTTTTTGCATAAAGAGAAAGGCGTAAAAATTGATGGCGAGAACGTAAACGGTCAATAAAATTCCAAGCATAGCAATGGTAGTTTGCGCAAAAAAAGGAAAAATAATAATTTTTTTGGAGATAGACAGATGAAAAAAAGAGCGTTGGTTAGTGTTTCTGACAAGACGGGTATCGTTGAGTTTTGTACGCGTTTGGCGGCTTGCGGCTACGAAATCATTTCGACGGGCGGCACGGCAAAGGCGTTGAAAGATGCAGGCTTGCCTGTTATCGGCATCAGCGAACTCACGGGTTTCCCTGAATGCTTGGATGGCAGAGTAAAAACTTTGCACCCAGTTGTGCACGCAGGTTTGCTTGCGATGCGTTCGAATCCCGACCACATGAAACAAATTGAAGATCTTGGCATCAATACCATTGACATCGTGGCGGTCAACCTGTATCCTTTCAAGCAAACGATTATGAAGGAAGGGGTGACGTTTGCAGATGCGGTAGAAAATATCGACATTGGCGGGCCTACGATGATCCGCGCAGCGGCGAAGAATTACCAAGACGTAGCGGTGGTGGTTGATCCCCAAGACTATGAAAGAGTGCTTTCCGAACTCGAAAACGGTGAAATCACGCTCGACACCAAAAAGTACTTACAATACAAGGTGTATGCGCATACGGCTGTGTATGATAGCATGATTTCAAACTATTTGGCACAGCAACTTGGCATTCGTTATCCTGAAACGATTACGTTTGCTTACGAAAAAACGCAAGATATGCGCTACGGCGAAAACCCCCATCAAGGCGCATCCTATTACAGCGAAGTGTTCCCCCGCGCAGGCTCTCTTTCTAAGGCAAAGCAACTTTGGGGTAAGGAACTTTCCTACAACAACATAAATGACGCGAATGGCGCGTTGGAACTCGTAAAGGAGTTCGATCAACCTTGCGTTGTCGCTTGTAAGCACGCAAATCCTTGCGGCGTTGGTACGGGCGCAACCATTCACGAAGCGTATATTAAGGCGTATGAAGCCGATCCCGTTTCCATTTTTGGCGGTATCTTGGCAATCAACGGCGTAGTGGACGGCGCAACGGCAACGGAAATTTCCAAGATTTTCATTGAAATTGTAATCGCGGAAGGTTTTACCGAAGATGCGATGGCTATTTTGACGCAAAAGAAAAACATTCGCTTGCTGGAACTCCTCGATATCAAGGCGCAAAGAGAAAGCACCGCGTACGATATGAAGAAAGTATATGGCGGTTTGTTGGTGCAAGATTACGACAACACGCTGTTTGCGGAAGAAAACGTGAAAGTTGTCACCAAGCGCGCGCCTACGGAAGAAGAAATGGCGGCGTTGTTGTTCAACTGGCGCGTGGTAAAGCACACCAAATCGAATGCAATCGTTATCGGGAATGCGGATAAAACCACGGGTATCGGTATGGGTCAAACCAACCGTATTTGGGCAGCACAACAAGCTATTGCGCACGCTGGTGAAGAAATCAATGGCTCTGTAATGGCGTCCGATGCCTTCTTCCCCTTCCCTGATTGCGTAGAAGAATGTGTAAAGGCGGGGATTACGGCCATTGTACAACCTGGTGGCAGTATCAAAGATCAGCTTTCGATTGATGCTTGCGA
>JAZOLF010000071.1:0-3611 GCA_045652785.1 Candidatus Scatosoma sp.
TAATATGCGCCCAGCATATACAGGGGCATACTGATAACCATACTCCCCCAAAACATTAGCATTGCATTTTTGAAGGAATACGACATCATCGGATCGCTTGAAAGATTTTTGATTGCGTTCGCAAAGTTTTGAAGCCCTACCCATTTCAACTCTCCATCTACAACGCCACGGAAAGCATATATAACGGTTGATACAGTCAAGCATTGACTAATAAACCACAAAATCAATGGATACGCCATCAAAGAATATACGAAGATATATTTTTTGAACGTTTTCTTTTGAAACGCACTAAATTTTTTTGTACTGTCTTTCATATTATCTAACAATTCCTTGTACCATTTGCGCCCAAGTTTCCTGACCGTAGCGATTCTTTGCGCCATTGAAAAACTCTTCAGCGCTATATTGACGAATATACGGGAAACAGTTGTTAGAATACAAAGTATTCACACGAGTGCCAAAGCGATAAACCGCCGTAGAAGAACTCCAGTTGATAGGATGTACGTAATGCATAGAACGAGGACGAACAATCGCAACGTTTTCTCTATCGCTAATCATGTTCCAATGATTTCTCGCAAACGGAGTCATTGCATTGTAATCATCATCGGTTAATTCGTATTCAAACGCTCTATAACCGCCCGACATTACGGTAAATCTACGAAGCCAAGCATCCGAACAAGTAAGCTCAATAAACTTTTTCGCCGCAGCCTGTTCTCCCGAAGGGCTATCATTGTTTACAAATACCCAACCGTCTTCACACGCCGAAAGGACAGAACCATTTCCTTCGCCATCGATACCCTTTTGTCCGTCAAAGTTCGGCAAAAGCATATAGCGGTAATCACGTTTACCGAAGCCCCTTTCCGTTTCCCCCGAATCAGACAACGCTTTGAGCAAAGGACGCGCTTCGTTTTCCCACCAACTGCCTTCACAAAGCATCGCTGTAAGGGGAAGAGTGGTCGTATTTCTATAACCCAAAATGTATTCGTTTTGCGTTGTAGAAACGTCACGAGAAGTCTTTGTACAAGCAGGGTGCATATAGGTCGCGTTTCCGAGATTGTCTTTCATAAATTCAAGTGCAACCAATCTACCTTCGCTTTCAAACACCTTATATCCGTTATTCAAATCAATCACCGTTTCTTCACCCGTGGAAGGACTTACATAAGTACCGTCGTAAGAGAAAGAAAGGTTATAGTTATCAAGCCCATCGTATTGCGCCCAAGCCGCTTCCGCAATCGCATCAACGTATTCGAGCGATGCACCTGCGTAAATAAACGCCTTCGCTCCTTCCGTCGAATAGATTTTTGTCAGCATTTCTTCCCATTCCAACATATCGACAGGCTGACCGTCGTCGTAAGTACCAAACAAACCGTCCTTACCGCTCTTTGCGATTACGTCGCCCGCTTTGTAATTGATGGCAAGATTACCCGAATAGGATTCCATCTTCCATACGTCAATGCCGTATTGATTTTGTTCTACGGTATAGGTAAAACCCTGCGCCGTCAATTCCGCTTCGTCCGATTGATCCGCCAAGAACAGCCAATCGTTTTCCATAAACGTTCCGTAATCAAAGACAAATCCCAAAACACCAAGCGAATAAGGAATTGCATACTGCTTTCCGTCTCTCGTTACGATATCCAAAGCGTTATCCTTATCATAAAGCTTTTGTTCTATCGTCTTACCGTGCGTATCTCCCGTAGCTACGGAATCATACACGTCCGAAATGTCTGCAAGATAGCCTTGCTTTGCCGAGCCTTGAATATTATGTTGCGTTGTAAAGAACAAGTCAAAGAACGTACCAAGCTGAATTCTTTGGTTCAGCGTGCCTTCCACGTCCTTATTGCTGTCAATCCAAACTTCTACACCCGTTTTACCGTCTTCAAAATGATGATTTGCGTACATCGCTTCAAATTCCGTCTTTGCTTCATAAATCCAAGCATCGCCGTAACCGCCTGCAAAGAAAGAAATATCCAGCTGCGTTTTCGTATTATCACGTTGCTGCGTAGGCTGAGGAGCGCAAGCGACAAACGAACCCATCGCGCCAGCCGTACAAGCAACCGCCAAACAAGTTGCAAAAATTTTCTTCATCTTCTTCATCTTTTTATCTCCTTTTCCTTTGATTATTTTTTGCGTTGAACGTGCACGCCTGTACGCCCACCGCCAAAGCGCACGTATTCAATTTCGTATTTATCCATCAATTCGTACATCTTTTCTATCAAAGCCATATTGCGTTTTCGCTCTGCCTTGCGATTGAGCATCTCACTTGCAAAGCATACTTCCGACCAATAATAGAGTGGTTGCAACCATTCTTTTTCTACATAATCGTATTTATCTGGCTCAACAACCGACAAGGCTTGCCCGAAAAGAGCATTTGCCTTTTCAAAATATTCCTTGCCCCACTCTTTCCCATTTTTCTTTTGCGGAATCCAAGAGAATGGAGCGGGCGTAATATCTATCACCATATCTTTCGTGTATTCAGTTAATAGTTCTAAATACGCTTCAATATAAGGCGCAGCCTTTCCATAATATGAGCGGATAAATTCCGTTTTGTGCCGATTATATTCTTGCAAGCCCATATCGGGTTTCCACGCCAGTTTTGCGTGCAGATAAGATGCAAGTTCGGCAAAATTACAACTCTTGCCCAAATGATTCCCTTCCGTTAAAACACCGCTTACTCCGTTTCCTGCATACACCGCTGAATCGTGCGCATAACGAGTATCTATCGGGAATCCGATTAAATTATAATTAAAGGACGCGGTGTATTCCCACACCTGCAAATGTTTGGTAACCTTGGACCACCCCTGCAGCGCTGAATACACCTTTTTGCACCAAGCCGATTTTTCATCATCCAAGTTATGCAAATGGCATCTGCCTTTCGTGCAAAGCCGAACAATCACGTTTTCTTCTGGCTTGGTCTGTAAGGGGGCAGGCATAGTTTGATCGTAGGAAAGCGTTTCAATCAAAACTGCGGGATATTCCTTTTTGATTTCCTTTGCCATGCGGTTGACAAACCGCAAAAGCGCGCCCGATGAACCGTCTTCCTTTCTCGCACGAACACACTTCTCACAATGGCATTCCAGCCAATTATCGTTTTGTGAAAGAGAGATAATATCAGCATTCGGCTTTTCTTTCAGCCATTCAAGCGCAGTGCCCAACATAATTTCGAACGTCTTTTCTTCCGAAAGGCAGGGCTGTCTATCGCTCCGCTCGCCGTCGGGACGAAGTGCAAAACATTCAGGATGCTTTTCAAAATAGATTTTCGATGGCATCAACAAGGAAAAAGTATGGGCAGGTTCAGGTCCTGCATAGGTAATACCCCCGCCCATGTACGAAGGTAAAGACTTTTTCCACTCTACGTTTATCTTTTGGCGCACGCTCCAAGATTCTGTTTTTGTGCAGTTATAAATGTTTTGCCTATACCAATATTTCGGCGTATATTCATAGGAATAACCATTCGGCAATTCCAACGTTTCGTTCTCCAAAAACGTTTCCAGCGTCGGCATAAAAAACCGCCACCCGAGTTGTTCCAAAAATTCAAGAACCGAATAAATAATTCCTCGATTTCCGCCGTAGAAATAAAGCGAACCGTTTTCCACGGAATATTTTACGCTTTCTCC
>JAZOLF010000072.1:0-2518 GCA_045652785.1 Candidatus Scatosoma sp.
TATCGACTGGATAGAGCAGGTGACCTACTGGCATCAAGCGCACAGTTTTGTGCGTGGCAACTGGCGCAACGCCGAAGAAACTTCGCCGATGATTATGCAAAAGTGTTGTCACGATTTGGATTTGTTGCAATACTATGCAAACTCCAAGAGTACGACGGTATATTCGGTGGGGGACTTGTCCTTCTTCAAAAAGGAAAACCAGCCCGCAGGTGCGGCGGATCGCTGTGCGGAATGCAAATATAAACACGAATGTGTTTACAGCGCGGAACGCCTGTACGTAGAAAAGCGCCGCAAGGATTTTGACTGGGCGTTCGATAAACCCGACGTGGACGAAGAAGCCCGCCGTCAAGGCTGGCCGTTCAACGTGGTGGACTTGTCTCGTCCGATCACCGAACAATCCATCCGTTCAGCTTACGAAAACGGTCAATACGGCAGATGCGTCTTTGCGTGCGACAACAACGTGGTGGATAACCAAACGGTGGTTGTGCAGTTTGAAAACGGTATTAAGGCGAACCTGACGATGACGGCCTTCACCGCTTTGCCTGGCAGAAAAATGACTTTTCATGGCACGCTTGGCGAAGTGGAAATGGATGAGGAAAACGACTATATCCGCGTATCTCAATACGGACATGGTACTCGGTTTATGTCGATCAAGGAGTTGTTGAAGGGTGCGGCAGAAGATACGTTCGGGCACGGCGGCGGCGATTATATGCTGGTGCAGGATTTCTATAAAGCCCTTTGCGGAGAAGGGGATTTGGGTACGACGCTTGATCGTTCTATCGAAAGCCATTTGTTGGCGCTTGCTGCGGAAAAATCTCGTAAAACGGGGCAGGTCTGCTTGGTGCATAAGGTATAACGCGCTTAACCCAAAAGCGTTTTGATAAAAATAGGTTGCAGCATTGCAAAAAAATATGAGAGTTCATTTTTGTAAAGAAACCAAGATTTTTCATTTGAATACGGCAAATACCACCTACGCATTTTGCGTGTCGGATTTTGATGCGTTGGAGCATTTGTATTATGGTAAAAAAGTGCCTGCTGACGATTTGAAGTACATCAGCAATCGCCAAATTTACAGCCATCACGCCCATGAGGATCGGGCGGCGCGTACCTTTTCAATGGGGACGGTTGGGTTGGAAATTTCCCCGTTTAATAATGGGGATTTTCGTACCCCTTCGGTGGTTTACGACGTGGGGGGCAACGTGCACGCGAATCGCTTGCGCTACCGCTCCCATACCGTTTATAAGGGCAGAAAATCTATTGACGGCTTGCCGTATTCCCGTGCAACGGACGAAACGGAAACGCTGGAAGTAGTGCTTTCCGACGATGATAACAATATCGTGTTCACCCTGTATTACGTGGTGTTTGCGGACGTGGACGTGATTGCCCGCTATCAAAAAGTGCAAAATAATTCCGCTGTACCCGTGCCGATGCAACGGTTGTCAAGTATGTGCTTGGATTTTTACGGTATGGACTTCGATACGGTCACGCTGGAAGGGATGTACCTTTACGAACGTGGACACGTTTCTCGTGCCCCGATCAAGCGCGGCGTTTTCAAAAGCAACAGTTTGACGGGTACTTCTTCCCACAACCGCAACCCGTTCTTGGCGCTTTGCGCGCATAACGCGGATGAAAATACGGGGGATGCTTACGGGTTCAATATTCTGTATAGCGGCAACTTTATGCAGGAAGTTTCGGTTGGGAACTTGGGGGATACCCGCTTGGTCGCAGGGATTGACGATACGGGTTTTGCTTGGACGCTTGGTGCAGGGGAAAGTCTGGTTTCGCCGGAAGTGGTGATGACCTATTCCGATCAAGGCTTGGGCGGTATGAGCCGCAATTTCCACGACCATATCCGTCAAAGCATCATTGAAAAAGAGTTTGCCTATGCCCATCGTCCCATTGTTATCAACTCTTGGGAGGCGGCGTTTTTCACGATTTCGGAAGAAAAGGTGCTTGCTATTGCGGAAAGTGCAAAGGACTGCGGCATTGATACGGTGGTACTTGATGACGGCTGGTTTCGTCCCAACGATAGGAGGGGCTTGGGTGACTGGCGTACCGAATACGATCGTTTCCCTTCGGGGATGAAAGGGCTTGCGGAAAAAGTGCACGGCTTAGGGATGGGGTTTGGAATTTGGTTGGAACCCGAAATGGTCAATGCGGACAGCGACTTGTACCGTGAACATCCCGAATGGATTTTGTCCACGTCGAAAACGCCTTTGATTTCTCGCGGGCAATACTTGTTGGATTTGACGCGCGATGAAGTGGTGCAAACCGTTGCCGACCGAATTTTGGAAGAGTTGGACGGCGTAAAAATCGACTATATCAAATGGGATTTTAACCGCTACGCTACGGAAGCAGGTTCATTTGCGACGTCGCAAGGCGAAGTATATCACCGCCAAATGCTGGGCGCGTATAAGTTGCTTTCTATTATTAAAGCGGCGTTCCCTAACGTGTTGTTTGAAACTTGTTCGGGCGGCGGTGGCCGATTTGACTTGGGGATGCTGTTCTACTCTCCCCA
>JAZOLF010000073.1:0-10785 GCA_045652785.1 Candidatus Scatosoma sp.
GGAATGGGGGCTGTTTTTGATTGACTTTTTTTGTGAGAAAGTATATACTATACTTATCCTACGCAGGTGGGGTTGGAGAAGAATAGACGATGGAAAGAAGAAATAGTAAAACTTCGACGGCGATGAAAGGCAAGTTAGGTACGCCCAAATCGGGGGTGCAAAAAATGGTAAAAAACGGAAAAAGTGGGGGGCATGGCCGCGTTGAAACGCGCGGGAAGAACAACCACACCAACTTTTTGTCCGTCCATAAAGTACAGCGCAGCGACGAATTGCTTGAATTTTTGTTGAAGAAATTGAACACTTCCCGTAACAACGTCAAGGCGTTGCTTTCCCGCCGCCAAGTGCTTGTCAATGGGTGCGTAGTCACGCAGTTTAACTTTGCGCTTGCCAAAGACGATGAAGTAAAAATTGCCCGTGAAAGCGTGCGCGACGGCGAAGAAAAGAAAACGCCCGTCAAGGTGGATAGGCGCGCAAAGAAGGAAGAAGTGCCTACGCCCCAAGTGGTGATTTTGTACGAAGACGATGATTTGATTGCGGTGGATAAACCCGTTGGCTTGCTGTCGGTTGAAAGCGACAAAGAAAAAGAATGCGCGTATGCACAAGTGCTCCGCTATTTGCAGGAAAAAGATAAGAGTTTGCGCCCGTTCATTTTGCACCGCATCGACAAGGAAACTTCGGGTGTGTTGCTGTTTGCAAAAAATATCAAAGTGCATTCCATGCTGCGTATGAACTGGAATGACGCGGTGCAAACCCGTGAGTATTTCGCACTCTGCGAAGGGGTTTTCGAAAAGAAAGAAGACACCGTGGTTTCCTATCTTCGTGAAAATGCGAACAATATGATGTATTCTACCCAAGATCCGTCGGGACAAAAGGCGATTACTCGATACAAGGTAGAAAAGGAAGGGAATGGGTACAGCCTGCTCCGTGTGCAGATTGATACGGGTAGAAAAAACCAAATCCGCGTTCATATGCAAACGCTGGGGCATCCTATCGTCGGGGACGAAAAGTACGGGCATACCAAAAATCCTTTGGGGCGTTTGGGTTTGCACGCAACCTGTCTTTCCTTGATTCACCCCGTCACCAAAGAATTGATGACGTTCCGTTCGTCTGTTCCAGTTTCTTTTAGAAAGTTTTTTGTTAAATAAGGAGTGTATATGAAAATCATGTCAAAAACTTTGGCGTTGACTGCCGTAATGGCCGCTCTTTGCGCGGTGGCGACCTATGTCGTTGCAATTCCGTTCCCGTCGGGTGTTGGGTATTTCAACCTGGGGGATGTGATTGTGTTGTTGTCGGGTTGGTTGCTTGGCCCTGTGTGGGGCGGCTTGGCTGCTGCTTTGGGTAGTATGCTTGCCGATTTGCTTGCTGGCTATGCGTCTTACGCGCCTGCTACGTTTGTGATCAAAGGCTTGGTGGCTGCGGCGGGCTGGGGCTTATACGTCTTGCTTAAAAAAGTAATCCGCAAAGACGGCGTGGACTTTTTGCCGAGATTGTTTTCTGGGCTTGTTGCGGAGTGTATTATGGTGTTGGGCTACCTGTTGTATGAAGGGGTGTTTTTGGGCGTTGGCGCGGCGGCGTTGGCGAGCGTTTTAGGCAACGGTTTGCAAGCCGTTTGCGGCTGTATAGGTGCGGTAGCGCTGATGGCGGCGCTCTATCCTACGCCTGCGGTTCGGCGGTTGTTCCCTGTGCTTTCCAAATAAAGAAAAAAGGTGTAAAACCCTGTTCAATGCGGACATGGGTGTGGGTTAGGAGTAAATTATGAGTGAAATTCAACAACAAAAAGGCGGTAGAGAACGCTTGGGCAGCCGTTTGGGATTTATCCTTTTGAGCGCTGGCTGTGCGATCGGTATGGGCAACGTTTGGCGTTTCCCTTATATCACGGGACAATATGGCGGCGGGGCGTTCGTGCTCTTATACGTGCTCTTCCTTGTGATTATGGGCGTACCTGTGATGACGATGGAATTTTCTATGGGGAGAGCGAGCCAAAAAAGCCCGATCTGTGTCTATGACGGCTTGCAAAAACCGAAGCAAAAATGGCACATCCACGGCTGGGCGTCCTTTGTGGGGCTGATTGTTTTGATGATGTTCTACACCGTGGTTGCGGGGTGGATGCTGTACTACTTTAAGGCGATGGCGTTTGGCGATTTTGTCGGACAGTCCAGCGAACAAATCCAGGGCGCGTTCGGGGAGATGCTCGCCGATCCGTGGGCAATGCTGCTGTGTATGACCATTGTAATCGTCGTAGGGTTTTTGGTGAACTCGTTTGGCGTGCAGAAGGGCTTGGAACGGGTGACCAAAGTGATGATGCTTGCCCTGTTCGGTTTGATGATCGTGCTTGTTGGCCACAGCCTTACTTTGGAAGGTGCGGGCGAAGGCTTGCAATTTTACCTTGTTCCTAACTTTGGAAAAATGGTCGATGCGGGGATCTTTGACGTTATTGCGGCGGCGATGTTGCAGGCGTTGTTTACGCTGAGTTTGGGGATCGGCTCGATGGCGATTTTCGGGAGTTATATCGGCAAGGATCGCTCACTGCTGGGAGAAGCGGTGAACGTTGCGGTACTCGATACCTGCGTTGCGATCATGGCTGGGTTGATTATTTTCCCCGCTTGCTTTACCTACAACGATGGACAGACTGCGGGCGGGCCTGGACTTATTTTCCAAGTGCTGCCGCAAATTTTTACGGATATGCCTTTGGGTAGATTGTGGGGAAGTTTGTTTTTCGTCTTTATGTCCTTTGCGGCGCTCTCTACCGTTTTGGCGGTGTTCGAAGCGATTTTGGCGTGCGTAATCGAAAAGTTCGGATGGTCGAGAAAGAAGGCGTGTATCATTTGCGGGGTCGGAATGTTCGTGCTGTCCTTGCCTTGCTTGTTCGGGTATAACTTGCTTTCGGGTATTGCGCCTTTGGGTAAGGATATTCAAAGTTGGGAAGACTTCTTGGTGAGTTATGTCCTGCTGCCACTTGGCTCGCTTGTGTACGTGATTTTTTGTACGAATAAGCGGTTCGGTTGGGGATTTGACAACTTTATGGAAGAAGCCAACCAGGGTAAGGGGTTGAAAATCCGCAAGTGGATGAAGGGGTATATGCAATACGTTTTGCCCGTGATTATGTTGGTGGTTTTTGTCTTTGGCTTGAATGAGTTTTTTGCTTGGTGGTAAGTAGAATAGGTTTGCGGCGGCGCGGTTGCGTCGCCGCTTTTTTATGCCTAAAAGCGGGCACGTGGAGTGGTAGCAATCCTATGGATTGTTCGGGTTTTTCGGGTAGAAAAATGGAGGAATCGGGGCGCGCGCAAGCAGGCGGGTAGGACGCGCTATAAATGCGGGGGAAAGGGCGTATTATGCGTGCGTATGTAAAAAAATGATTATTGCAATCGAAAAAGTCGATTAAAGTATGAAAAAATATTAAAAAAAGTGAAAAAACTTATTTTCTAAAAGAAAAAGAGATTGACAAATTGACAAAATGCCTTTATAATAGTAAAGTGCAAAATGGGGTAAAAATGGCGATTTTATCATTTTCGTCCATGATGCATACCCGGAAAAGCAGGATTGTTTTTTTATAAAAAACCCCCTGTTTTAGCGGCAAAAATCACATAATTTAGCAGCCGGCGAATCCAGAAAAAGGAGTTCGTTTGGCTCTTTGTGCGCTTATTTGCCGTTGCGGTTCTACAAAAAAATGTTAATTTTGGAAAAGTTTTACTTTGTAAAAGGCTCGTGAGAGCAAAGGAGCGAATATGACAAAGAGATGGAAGCGTATCATTTGTGCCGCGTTGTCGGCAATGATGACCACTTCGTTGGCGGTGGAAGGTGTCGTTCGATCGGCGGCTGACAATGCGAACTCTCCCGTGGCGACGCAAGCGGCGTTGCAAAATGGAAACGTGAATTTTACCAACGTGACGGGGCAGTTTAACACCACCAAAATCGTGACGGAGAACTTCAATTCGTCCGTTATGGAAAACCTGGATGCAAGTTCTTCTGAAAAGACGCACGGCGAACATACGTTGATCGTTAGTTTGGATGGCGACGGCTTGGTGTCGAAAGCGAAGAACCAAGACGTGACGTCCTACGTGCAAACCAAAGCAGGGGAATCGAGCGTGAAAAACATTAAGGCTCGTCAAGACCAGTTCTTGGCTGCGCTCGAAGGGAAGAACATTCCTTATACGCTTGTCGATCGTTATAGCGTGGTGGATAATGCGGTGGCTATCCGTGTAAACACTCGCTATGTTTCGACGATTAAGACGATTGAGGGCGTTCGCAGCGCCGTTTTGTCGCAAACGTACAGCCGTCCTGAATCGGTGACCAGTTATGCGGCGACGACGGATGACGTTGCAACCAACGAAACCACCGTTTATAAGACGGGTATTTATGATTCGTCCGAGTTCGCAGGCAGATATGCAGGCGAAGGTATGGTGGTGGCAATTCTCGATACCGGTTTGGACTACACGCACGAAGCGTATCAAACCGCGCCTGCGGATTTGACCCAACTCGGGTTGCCCTTGGATGATACTTACGGTACGGATGCGGAAACGCAAACGTTGACTTCCTTGTTCGCACAAAAGGAATTGCGCGCGGAAGAACGTACCGCGCTGTCGGGCGGGAACTTGACGGCGAAGGACGTTTACGTGAGTGACAAAGTGCCGTTCGCGTATGACTATGCAGACGATGACAACGACGTATATCCTTCCTATTCCAACCACGGTACGCACGTAGCCGGGATTATCGGCGGCAGCGCGTCCAGTTATACGAATAAGGACGGCGAAATCGAAATCGGCGAAGACGGCAATCCTTTGCCTTTCGTGGGCGTTGCACCCGAAGCGCAGTTGGTAATTTGTAAGGTATTCACCGACGATTTGGATTCCAAAGATCTCGGCGGCGCAATCAGCGAAGATATTTTGGCGGCGCTTGAAGACTGCGTAATGCTCGGCGTTGACATCATCAATATGAGTTTGGGTACGACGGGTGGTTTCACCTTGACCGACGACGGTGACGACGAAGGCGAATATCTCAGCAGAGTGTATAACAGCATCCAAGAAGCGGGGATTTCCTTGATGGCGGCTGCGTCGAATGACTACTCGGCTGGTTTCGGCGGTACGTTCGGTACAAACAAGGCGTCCAACCCTGACTCGGGTGTAGTCGGTTCGCCCAGTACCTATCCTTCGGCGATGTCCGTTGCAAGTATCAGCGGTCAAAAATCCGAATACTTGATTGCAAACAAGGGTACAGCAAACGAAAAATCGGTATTCTTCTATGAATCGAGCGACGAAAACAGCGTCCTTTACGATTTCTTAGACCAAGTGCTTGGCAAGCCCGGTTCGAACGGCGCGTTGACAAACAAGACCATTGAATACGTCGTTGTTCCCAACTACGGTACGGCGGCGGACTATACCGCGATTAAGCAGTTGTTTGCGGGTAAGGAACGCTATGCGTTGGTTTCCCGTGGGCAAACCAGTTTCCAAGAAAAAGTAGATATTGCAGCCGAAATGGGTGCAGCCGGTATCATCGTTTACAATAACGTTGCCGGTATGATCCGTATGAATCTCGGCGAAGTTAAGAAAGTTATCCCTGCGATCTCCATTAATTTGGAAGCAGGTAGATCAATGCGTAATGCGGCGGGTACGGCGCGTGTAGGTTCCTTTACTTTGGATAGAGAGTACCTTGCTGGGCCTTTCATGAGCGATTTCTCGTCGTGGGGCGCAGCGCCGGATTTGCGTTTGAAGCCTGAAATTACCGCGCACGGCGGGGAAATTACTTCCACCGTACCCGGCGGTTATGACGAACAAAGCGGTACCAGTATGGCTACGCCCAACATGGCTGGCTTTATGGCGCTTGCAAGAAGTTATGTAGAAAAAGAAATGTCTGCGGAAGTGGAACGCGTAATGGCAATGGGCGACGGTTGCTCGAAAGCGCAAGCAGTCACCCGTTTGGTGAACCAACTTACGATGAGTACCGCGGTGACGGCGCACGACCAAAAGAACTTGCCGTACTCCCCCAGAAAACAGGGCGCAGGGCTTGCAAGTTTGACCAACGTAATCGGCGGTACGGGTGCATACCTTTGGACGGATAGCGAATTTAACGATTACCGTCCGAAGATTGAACTCTTCGATAAGCATTTCACCGACGATACGGTGACGTTTGAATCCACTTTCTACGTGACCAACTTTGGCGCGACGGCGCTGAACTTTACGACCGAAACGATTGCGATGACCGAAACGTTGTCGTTGGACGGCTTTGCGGTTGCAGAAGAAGCATACATCTTGAAAAAGTGCCAAGAAAGCGCTGTTTGGAAAGTAGGCGGCGTTGCGTTGAACGGAAATAAAATTTCCGTCGGCGTTGGTGAAACCAAGAAGATTGAAGTTATCCTTACGCTGGACGAAAGCGAAAAGGACTACATTGAAAACACCTTTGAAAACGGTATGTACGTGGAAGGGTTCTTCCGTTTGAACTCGACCACCGACGGTCAATGCGCGCTTGCAATTCCTTATATGGGATTCTACGGCGACTGGTCGGCTGCGCCGATGCTTGACTACTCCGTATTCGAAATTGATGCGGCGGAACAAGATACGTCCATCGACGACGCGAACAAGCCCCAAGCAAGCGTATATGAAACGCAACCGTTCACGTCCTATTACAACGATAAGTACATCCTGCCTATGGGTAGTTATATGTACCTTCTTCCCGATGGGGCGGAAGAAATGTACGCGGACGAAGATAAGTGTTCCGTATCCCGTTTCAACGAATATTACGGCGAAGCAGGTACGGATGAAAGCGAAAGCAACTACTTGACATCCACCCGCATCCAAGCGGTGTACGCAGGGCTGTTGAGAAACGCGAAATACGTGAACTATCAGTTGGTTGACGAATACACGGGCGAAGTGATCCACACCGACGTTATCAACCGCGTATCCAAGGCGTACAACAGCGGCCGTTCTTCGGGCGTTCCCGGGAACGTAAAACTCGAACTCTATCCCGACGATTACAACTTGATGGCGAACGGTAAGTACCGTATGGACTTTGAATTCTTCTTGGACTACGGCGACGGCTCGGCGAACAACAACACGTTCTCGTTCACTTTCTACGTGGACTACGAAGCGCCCCAACTTGAACAGGCGCGCGTGCGTTATCAAAATTATACGCAGAACGGCGTAGAAAAACAGAAGATTTATCTCGATTTGGACGTTTATGATAACCATTATCCCCAGTCGGTAATGCTTTGCTACCGCACGACGGACGGATATATGGAAGACGGCGTCACCGAAAGAACGGTACTCAACCTTGCAACCGAATACATCACGCCGATCCGTGATGCGGTGCGCGCAGGTAAGACCACCGTTTCCCTGGAAATTACTGATATTTATGAAAAGTACGGCAATAAGTTGTACGTGCAAGTAGATGACTACTCGCTCAACAACAGTTTGTACTATCTTGATTTGCAATCGGGTAACAGCGCAGTATTGCCTGACGACTTCTCGCTCGTTTACGATAAGAAGTTGACGACCACGACGGATAAGTTGGCGCAAGCGGAATTGACCTTGAACATCTACGAAGCGTACAAGGTGAAACTTTCCTACGAAGGTTCGGCGAACGTATCCAACTTCATTTGGAGTTCCATGTCCAAATCCATCGTTGACGTTAAAAACGGCGAAATCGTTGGTTTGAAGGCAGGTACGGGCTATATCAAGGTGAACAACGGTGCGCATAAGAACGCAACCATCAAGGTCACCGTCACCGATACCCAAAAGAAACTTTCTTCGCCGTCCATCTCGTTTGGTACGGTCGAACAAACCCGCTATAAGGCGTTGCTGAAAGCGCAAGGCATGATCGAAGTATTCGCAGGTAAGGAAATTCCGCTGACCGTGGAAGTTTCCCCGTGGTACTATCCGACCGCGGGTATGTACGTGACCTGGGAATCGAAGAACCCCGAATGTGCTGTCGTTGATGAAAACGGCGTTGTAAAAACATTGAAAGAAGGTTTGGCAACCATCTTGGGCTACTTGATGGATGCAAACGGTAAGAAAGTGGCAACCACTTCCGTAGTGTTGAACATCGCGGATGAATTCTTGGTGTCCAACTTCACGCTGACCGAATACAACGGCGTAGGCTATAATGAAACCATCAAAGACGAAAACGGCAACGATATTAAGGCGTTGGTGATCCCTACCGATATGAACATTATGTACATCGGGGAAGACGCGTTCTTGGACGATACGTCGATTGAATACGTTGTAATCCCTGAAACGGTAGTGCAAATTCAACAAAACGCGTTCGAAGGCTGTACCAACCTGAAAAAAGTGTACTTCATTTCGACGACGGCAAATGAAATTGCAACATCTAAACTGACCCTTATCCACGACCAAGCGTTCTTGGATTGTACGTCCCTTGAAAAGGTTGACCTTTCCAACGTTAAGAAGATCATGGTTGCGCGTCAAACGTTCATGAATTGTACTTCGCTTAAAGAAGTGACGAAGATGACTGCAATCGGTACGATGCACATGAACGCGTTTGCAAACTGTACGGCTTTGGAAGAAGTGGATTTGACTGGCTTGCATATGTCGGGCGACTCCGTGTTCTACAACTGCCGTTCCTTGAAGACGGTACACACCGGCAAGTTTACCGAAATCGGTATGGGTATGTTCGCTGGCTGTACGTCCTTGCGTGAAATTGTAATCAACACCCCGAACGTAGGCGCGCAAGCGTTCAACGGTTGTTCGAACCTTACGTCCGTGACGTTCGCATCTCCCGCAGGGGAAGCGTTGCAGTTCCAGATCGGTGAAAGAGCATTCTATAACTGCCGCAACTTGCGTACGGTAGAGTTCGGCGACGAAACGGTACGTAGCATCGGTGCAAGTGCGTTTGCAAACACCGGTTTGACGGCGTTCACCGTTCCTAACGGTATTGAAAATCTGGGCGGCGACGTATTGTTGAATACCCAAATTTCGACCATCGTATTGAATGATAACTTCGATATGGCGTCGATGGATTTGTCGGGGGCTCCTTTTGCTGGCAAGACGATTGCTTTGGCGGAAGGCACGAACAAATATGTTTTGAACGACGGCGTTTTGTATAGCGCAGATGGCAAACAATTATTGATCGCATCGAAGGCGACGGGCGCGTTTGTCGTTCCCGAAGGCGTAGAAAGCATCGCAAACTATGCGTTTGCAAGTTCTTCCATCACGTCGGTTAGCCTGCCTTCCACCTTGAAAGAGTTGGGCGAAGGCGCGTTTATGAGCGCAAGCCACTTGGCGTCCGTTGACTTTGCGTCCGATATAAGCCTGACGGAAATTCAAGCATACACCTTCCGCAATACCAAGATTGCGACGGCAACCTTGCCTGCATCGGTACAAAGCGTAGGGGATTACGCATTTGCAAATACGTCCTTGACGTCCTTCACGTTTACGGGTACGACCTTGGGCAGCAGCGTGTTTGCACAATGTAGATCGTTGACCAGCATTCAACTCCACGACGGTATTACCACGATGGGCTCGTCCACCTTTAACGGCTGTACGGCACTCAAAACTGTGGTATTGCCTTCGGTACAAGAACTCGGTATGTACACCTTCAACGGCTGTACTTCTTTGGAAAGCGTCACCTTTGGTGAAAATGCAACCACGATCGGTACGGCAACCTTCGCAAGTTATGCGATGAACTATTCGACCTACACCAGCAGTTATGTTGAAGTAGCAAACTTGAAGACGGTGGTAATGCCTACCGCGATTTCTGAAATCCCGATGTATGCATTCTACTGGTGCTCTGGCTTGCAAAGCATCCATCTCGGCGGTGCGACCCACGTAGGCGAATACGCGTTCGCGAACTGTACTTCTTTGAAAGAAGTGGTAGGTTTGGAACAACTCATTTCCGTGGATAAGTACGCGTTCTATGGTTGCACGGCGATCGAAAGCCTGAACTTGGCGGCAATCGAAACAGTTGGCAAGTGGGCATTCGCTGTGGAAAACAGCACGCTTGGCTACACGTCGGTATCCTTCCCGAAAGTGCAAACGATTGACGGTTATGCGTTCTTCGGCAACAAGGCAAGCGAAATCAGCATTCCCGCAACGTTGACCAAAATCGGCGACGGCGCATTCGCCTCCGCAACCAACTTGACGACGTTCGTGGTAGATGGGGATACCTACTTTGTAGAAAACGGCGCTCTGTATCGTAAGATTACGGAAAACAACTATGAACTCGTTTCCTATCCCGCAGGCAGAAGCGGCTCGGCGGAAAACAGAACGCTCAGCATTAAGGAAGGCACTTCTCGTGTGCAGGCGTACGCGGTATCCTTCTTAAAAGATGGCGTGATGGCGAAGGCGGTATTGCCTTACAGCGTACAGGTTATCGGCGACGGTGCATTCTATCGTTCGGGTATTACCGATTACACCTTCGAAAGTGTCAACGCTCCCGCACTTGAATACACCTACGACCAAGGCGTGACCGATTACTTGTCCGAAGTGATGCCTCAAAACCGTACGAGAGCGTACTACAACGTGAACTTTGAAACCTGCATTGTGGACTACTCGCAATACGGTGCGTTGGCTGGCAAGAGCCCCTTGATTGCTCGTTTCCCTGTAAATGGTGCGGGCTATGACAACTTCTTATATAAGACCTACTTCGGTACCCGCGAAACGACCGTGATCGTGATGACCGAAAAGACCAGAAGTGCAGTAGTGTTGATTGATAGTTTCCCGAGCGTGGAAGAAATTGCTGCTTGGGCAAGCAACATCAACGACGAAAACCGTGCGAAGGTAGAAGAATGGTCCGCGCTTGCGAAGACGGCGCGTGCAAACGCGAATACCGCAATGT
>JAZOLF010000074.1:0-23168 GCA_045652785.1 Candidatus Scatosoma sp.
GGCGATAGTTCGGTGTACGTCGCACTTGTGCGTTTGGCGCAAGACTTCACCATCAATGCTCCGCTCGTAGATGGGCAGGGGAACTTTGGTTCGGTGGGCGGCGACGGCGCGGCTGCAGTGCGTTATACGGAAGCGAAACTCACCAAACTTGCGGCGGAAATGCTCCGTGACTTGGACAAGGAAACGGTGGACTTCCTGCCCAACTTCGATGGCAGCGAAGAAGAACCGACCGTTTTGCCTTCGAGATACCCCAACTTGCTTGTAAACGGTGCGGACGGTATCGCGGTAGGTATGGCGACGAACATCCCCCCCCACAACCTTGCGGAAGTAATCGACGGTACGATCGCGTTGATCGACAATCCCGAAATCTCGATTGATGAGTTGATGGAATATATCCCTGCTCCTGACTTCCCTACGGGCGGTATGATCATGGGCAGAAGTGGGATTAAGAATGCCTACAGAACGGGGCAAGGCAACTTGATTATCCGTTCCAGATGCGAAATCGAAGAATACGGTACGGGCGGCAACGCGCGTAGCCGCATCATCGTCCACGAAATCCCGTATCAGGTAAACAAAGCGAAGTTGATCGAAACGATCGCAGACATGGTAGGGGATAAACGCATCGAAGGCATCTCCGACATCCGTGATGAATCGGATAAAGACGGTATGCGTATCGTTATCGAAATCAAGAAAGATGCGAACGCACAGGTCGTTTTGAACACCCTTTACAAGAAGACAAAGTTGCAAATTTCCGACGGTATCATTTTACTTGCGCTTGTAGAAAACGGTACCGAACCCAAGACTTTGAACTTGCTTGAAATTTTGCAAAACTACTTGGATCACCAAAAGGACGTCATCACCAGAAGAACGAAGTTCGACCTTGCGAAGACGGAAAAGCAGGCACACATTTTGGAAGGCTTGGTACTCGCGCTTGCGAACGTGGACGAAGTTATCCGCATCATCAAGGCATCCGCGGACAAGAAAGCGGCTGTGGACGGTTTGACGGCGGCATTCGTTTTGGACGAAGAACAAGCAAATGCGATCCTGGAAATGCGCTTGCAAAGATTGACGTCGCTTGAAGTAGAAAAACTCAAAGAAGAATTGAACGGCTTGCTTTTGAGAATTGCCGACTTGAAGGATATTTTGGCGAACGAACATCGCGTTATGGCGATTATTCGTGATGACTTGACAGACATTAAGACCCGTTATCCTTCCCCTAGAAAATCGGAAATCTCTTTGGATTACGGTTCGATTGACGACGAAGATTTGATCGACAGAGAAGACGTGGTGATCTCGCTTACCCACTCGGGTTATATCAAGCGTTTGCCTGTTGCCGAATATAAGGCGCAAGGACGTGGCGGCGTAGGCTTGACGGCGCACAAACCGAAGGACGAAGACTACGTTGAAAAGATGTTCGTAGCATGCACGCACGATCCTATTTTGCTCTTCTCGTCGAAGGGTAAAGTATATTCCGTCAAGGGCTACGAAATCCCCGAAGCGAATAGAAATGCAAGGGGCAGGGCTGTGGTGAACATTGTTCAACTCGATCAAGGCGAAAAGATTCAAACCGTTCTTCCTATGACCGAAAACGGCGAAGGCTACCTTGTTATGGCAACAAGAAACGGCTTGATTAAGAAGACGGCAACGTCTGAATTTGCGCGTATCGCAAAGAATGGTAAGATCGCAATTAACTTGTTGGAAGATGATAGCCTGATCTCCGTACAATTCGCAAGCGGCGAAGACGAAATCTTGGTTGCGTCGAGAAAGGGTAAGTGTATTCACTTCTCCGAAAAGGACGTTCGTCCTACTGGGCGTGGTACGCAGGGTGTACGCGCGCTCGATTTGTCGGACGACGACTACCTTGTTGATATGCTTGTTGTGGATAAGACCAAAGATATCTTCACGCTTACGGCGCTTGGTTATGGTAAACGCTCTTCGATCGAAGATTACCGTTTGCAAAACCGTGGCGGTAAGGGTATCAAGGCAGGCTTGTTCTCCGATAAGACGGGCGACCTTGTCAACATGAAACAGGTTAGCGACGAAGACGATATTATGATCATCACGACGGCAGGCACGATTATCCGTATGCACGCGGATTCGATTAGCCGTATCGGCCGTTCGACGGGCGGCGTAAGAGTGATGAACGTTAAGAGCGGCGAAGTAGCAACCGTTGACGTGACCGAACGTGACGACGAAGCGGAAACACAAGCACCCGAAGAAACGGCGGCGGATCTTTCCCCCGAAGAGTTGGCGGCAGGCGTTGAAACGGAAGAAACCGAAGTGGTAGAAAACACGGAAACGGCGGAAACGAAAGCCCCTGCGGACGAAGAATAATCGGCGTTGCTAATAAGCGAAATGAAACGAAAAACCTTTGGAATTTTCTCCAAAGGTTTTTTCTTTTTGCTATTGCAAAATGGAAAAGAATGTGCTATAATAAGGGAGATAAAAATTAAAAAGGATGGGGGCAGGTATGAAAATAACACTCATTACGGGCGCAACGGGCGGGTTAGGTAAGGCATTTGCAAAGTTGTACGCAAAGGATGGCAACAGCCTTTTGCTGTCGGGCACGAACGCTGAAAAACTTAAAAAAATGCAAGCGGAATTGCAAGGCGAATTCCCTGAAATTACCATCGACGTATTCCAAGCAAACTTGACCGACCGAGCGGCTTGCAAAGCGCTCTATCAATACGCGCAAGATAAAGGCTACTTTGTCAATAATTTGGTCAACAATGCAGGCTTTGGTGACTGCAACGACTTTAAGGATATGGATGTGGACGTACAACTCAATATGCTCGACGTAAACTGCGCGGCGCTGTTGTACTTTACCCGAGTGTTCTTGACGGATATGCTCCAAAACGACGAAGGGCATATCATCAACGTCAGTTCGATGGCGGCGTTTATGCCGTCCCCGTATATGAGCACCTACCACGCATCCAAAGCGTACGTTTTGTATCTTGGTGAAGCGATCGCGCACGAAATCCGCAAGAGCAAAGTCCGCTTGCTCACCCTTTGTCCTGGTCCGTTTGATTCGGGGTTTGTGGGTACGGCAGGCAACGATTTTACCTTTGAAAAGATCAAGCCCATTCCTGCGGAAAAAGTAGCGGAATACGGCTATAAGCAATCGAAGAAGGGCAAGCGCGTAGCGGTGGTTGGCTTTGGCAACAAAGTGACGACTTTCCTGCCTCGCTTGTTCCCGAGAAAGTTTGTCACGACCATCGCGGCAAGCACCACCAAAAAGAACGGCTAACAGTAAGATTTTGCGAATATTTTGAAAAATGCCCTTGACAAATAAGGGAAAAAAGTATATAATGCTACTAATGACGCACAAAGGATGATAATATGAAACGTTGGATTGTGATTGCATTGATTTTGAGTGCATTGTTTGGCGCAATGGTGCTTAGTAGTTGCGGCGATGAAGTTATCAGCGACGCAACGGAAGCGGGCTCTGTTGTTGGTGGTGCGAGAGGTGGCTATTGCGGCGGTTGCACGGGTTCTTGTGTTGATAACTGTTTATATGGCGCGGGCGAAGGCTGTGCGGGTGGCGAAGGCATTGAAAATGCTGGTTCGGCTGCAGGTGAAAATGTAAATGCAGGTGTACATGGTGTTTCACAAAACTGTATAGGCGGCGAAGGTGCAGCAGAACTTGGCCTTTGTATGTCGAGCAACGTTAGTGGTTTCTGCTTGGGTTGTAGTGCTCCTTGCTTGATTTGTTTAGATGGTATGAGTGAAGAAGGGCTGGAAGAATCAGAGTAACTTTACCATATCACGAGATTATATAATTGAATAAAAAGTCGTCCGCAAATGTTTGCGGACGATTGTTTTTACAAAAGGAGAAAGATATGTTTCCTACTATACAAATAGGCTCGCTCCATTTGCCTGTGTTTCAAGTATGCATTTTTGCGGGCTTGGTTGCATACTTAATAACGGCCATTGTTATTATAGAAAAAAAGGAAAAAACGGATAGAAAGACGGTCAACCACATTTTGGTTGCAAGTGTTTTCGGGATCGCAATTTTATATGTATTTGCATTCTTATTGAATTCGCTGTTTCACACGATTGAGAATAAGAAACTCACGATCGGTGGTATAACTTGGTTGGGCGGCGTTTTGTTTGCGTTGCCGGGGATGTACATTCTATTGCATCGTATGTGTGTTCGCGGTAAGGGGTATGCATTACGGTATTTGAACTTAGTAATGCCTGCGTTGGCGATTGCGCATGCCTTTGGTAGAATCGGCTGTTTTTGCGGCGGTTGTTGCTACGGGGAAATCACGGACAGTTTCTTAGGGGTTAGTTTCCCCCCGCACAGCCCAGCGGCGCATACGCAAGTGCAAGCAGGGTTCATCGCGCACGGCGAATGGAGTTTGCCTGTTTTACCGACGCAACTCATCGAAGCAAGTTTTGAACTCTTGTTGTTCGGCTTTATGTTGGTTTTCTATAAAAAGTTGAAAAACCATTTTGTAGAAACCTATTGTTTTGGATACGGCGTATTTAGATTTACGTTAGAGTTTTTGCGCGGTGATAGCCGCGGCGGCACAGGGATTGCGATGTCGCCTTCGCAACTCATGAGCATTCTTTTGATTATAGGTGGCGTACTTTTAATTTTGTATCATAAAGGAATTCTCTTCAAAAAGTGGAAGGCGAAAATGTTGCAATATCAAAAAGAGACGGCGGTTTACGGCGTACACGTGTCGCACGAAATTAAAGTGGCTTTGAAAAAGTTGGATGATTTGCGTCAAAGCGGCGTACTCACGGAAGAAGAGTATGAGCAAGCGAAGGAACATCTCCAAAAACGGCAACCTGTGGTTGAGACAGAAAATAGTTAAACGAAAAGGACAGCAAGCGCTGTCCTTTTTTGTAAAGTTTTCGGTACGGTAATTCATCCGCAGGGTGAAACATATATATCCGCGCTGACGCTTGCGGTATGTATGTTTGTCTTGCGCCGACGGCGTGCCAGTATTAAACATCTCCCATTAGTTCGTTGCGGTGCAACGCCCTATGCCTAAAAAAACACCCCCACGGAAATATGCAAGCATATCCCGCAGGGGCTAATTTTTTTATGCACGTCTTGCTATGCAAGACAAGGGGATATGTTTAATCCGCAGGGTTAAACATATCAAAGAACTTAATGAGTCCGCCCGAGATGGGTAGCGCCGCTTGTACCAAAATGATGAGCAATAGATACTGTGGTAGGTTGAGCGTGATGGTTTCCCAGCCTTCAAAGACAAAGTTCCCAAAGAAAGGAATTGCCACAGCCAAGACGCACAAGCCCATTGCCGCCACGTAGAGTACCGTTCTCCAAACGTTGAAAGGCTGACAAATTCTAAACAACATAACCAGCCCCGTGCAGGTGAGTACCAGCATCATAATAGCATCGTAGGTCAATTTTGCTTGAATAGGATCGGTCTCGCTGATAAACCCGAAGTGGGTTGCCAAATCCCCGATTTGCGAAATTACGTACACAGAGAAAATACAAAGGCCCATGGTCAGAGCGCCTGGCAGGGCGCGGCTGATAACGAAAGGAATGAATTTCCCTTTGACGCGTTCGGTATTCGGTTGCAAGGAAAGGGCAAGGGACGGGATTGCGCTGACGAACATTACATACAGCACCATGTTGCTGGGTTTGAAGAAATATTGCGCGTGCACCAAAATACAAGTAATACCAAGCAACGCAGTAAGCAGCGTTTTCATGATATACAAAGACGCCGATTCCTTGATATTGTTGATAACTCGTCTGCCCTCGTAAACAATCTTGGGCATAGAACCAAAGTTATTGTCCTGCAAAACAAGGTTGGAAACGTTCTTTGCGGCTTCGCTGCCCGATGCAACGGAGATAGCGCAGTCCGCATCCCGCATTGCCAAAATATCGTTGACGCCGTCGCCCGTCATGGCTACGGTGTTGCCCGCTTTTTTCAGCGCGCGGATGAGAATAGCCTTTTGTTCGGGGGTCACACGCCCAAAGACGGTGTACGCCGTCGCGGCGTTTTCCACTTCGATTTCGGAAAGCCCTTCCAAAGAGATAAATTGCGATGCGTTTTTGATGCCTGCACGTCTTGCTACTTCGGCGACGGTGACGGGGTTATCCCCCGAAATCACTTTTACGTCCACGTCGTTTTCTCTAAACCATTTGATTGTTTCCACGGCGTCCGAACGAATATTATCGGCAAGGGTAATCAAGCAAACCGCACGAAGCGCGTGGGGGATTTTATCCCCGACGATTGTGGATTGCGAGTGTGCAACCACCATAACACGCAAGCCCATTTGCGCATACTGTTTCACCAGTTTATCCACTTTTGCGGGCATGGGTTTCAAAACAAACTCAGGTGCGCCCATTACGAAAGTACCGTGTTCACCAAAAGTGACGGCGGACATTTTTCTCTGCGAAGAAAATGGTACGCGTGCGGTTGCGCTCAAAACGGTGGAGTGCCCAAACCGTTCATACAGCGCGATAGAAGTTTGGTTATTGTCGTCCAGCGACGCCAGCATCGAGCCCAAAATTTCATCCATCGTAAAGGTGGTGGGGTTGTTGAGCAGGATACAGTCACTTACTTTCATTCTGCCGTCGGTAATCGTACCCGTCTTATCCAAGCACAGTACGTTGACGCGCGCAAGCATTTCGAGCGAGTACATATCTTGTACCAAAGTATTGTACTTGGTTAAGCGAATCATACCCAAGGACATAGCAACGGTGGTCAAAAGGAGCAACCCAGACGGGATCATCCCCAAAACGACAGCGGCGGTGTTTTGTACAATCAGGCTCATGCCCGTACCTGGTTCGCCGTCGAAGAGCATTTTGAAGAAACCGCCGTTTGATTCGATGTGTTTAATCACCTGCGCCCAGTTGTTTTCCATACCATAGGTGACGGAATAGTTATTGAAGAACATAAGCACCGCGAGTATGGGGATAGCAAACCCGATCACCTTGATAAAGGTGGTGATGGAGTTCATAATTTCCGACTTCGGGCGCTTATACGCCTTCGCTTTGGACGTGAGTTTGCTGATATACGTATCTTCGCTGACTTTGTCAACGCGAACGGTTATTTTCCCGCTGGAAACGAAAGAACCAGCATACAAGGGTGAGCCGACTTCCTTTTTGATGGGTACGGATTCACCTGTGAGCAACGCTTCGTTGAGTTCGGCTTGGCCTTCTACCGCGATACAGTCACAAGGCACTTGTTGGCCTGCGGTCAACACCAAAATATCGTCGATAACGATTTCGTTTACGGGGATTTCGGCTTTTCGCCCTTCGCGGATAACGGTTGCGGAAGACGAAGTAAGTACCGTCAGTTTGTCGATCTTGATTTTCGCGCGTACTTCTTGGAAGATTCCCCAAAAAATATTGACCGCAAAAATAATCACGAACATATACTGGCTGATGCTTGCGCGGGCAAACATCAAGAAGATAGCGGCAAGCAGCCCCAACAAGTTGAAGAACGTACAAATATTGCCTACGAAAATACTGCGATAGGTCTTCGAGTACTTCTTCGTTTCTTTGTTGTTCAAGCCGTCTTCTAAGCGTTTATCTACCTGGTCGTTCGTCAAGCCGTAGTCGGCGGTCGGGTTAAACCGTTCGTAGTGCTTCTTCTTTTCCGTTTTCTGTCTCTTATCCGCGGGAAGGGGGTGATTTTTTTCTCCGCCTTCCGTTGCTTGCGGTGTTTCTTCTTCCACCGTCACGGGTGCGGGTGTTTTTTTCTTTTTCTTTTTTTCTTCGGTAGGTGTTGCGGGTGCAAGAGTTTCTTCTTCCGCAATCTCTACGTTCGTTTTCTTTTCTTTCAATGTTTTGCTCCTTACGGGATTGCGAAAAAAGGATACTGCAATCGCCGTTATTTTATGGTATTATACCATAACCCCACCGAAAAAACAAGGTTTTTAGAAAAAATTTCACGGAAAGTTCTTTCATGCGCAAACAAATCATTGATTTTTTCGGGGGAAAGTTGTATAATAAGGCGGAAAGTAGAATTTTTAGGAGAGAAATTCGATGATTGATATTCAACTGATTCGTACGAATCCCGAACTGGTACGCGAAAACATTCGCAAAAAATTCCAAGATAAAAAACTTCCCCTTGTAGATGAAGTATTAGAGTTGGACGCAAAGCGCCGTGCGCTGATCCAAGAAGGCGACGCTCTTCGCGCTGCAAGAAACACTCTTTCCAAGCAAGTGGGTATGCTTATGAAGGCAGGGGATAAAGAAGGAGCTGAAAAGGTAAAGGCGCAGGTAAAAGCGGACGCTGACCGCCTTGCTGCGATCGAAACGGAAAGCGCGGACGTAGAAAGCGCTTTGAAGAAAGCGATGATGGCGATCCCCAACATTATTGCCGACGACGTTCCCCTTGGTAAGGACGACGAAGAAAACGTAGAACTTGCTCGTTTTGGCGAACCCGCTGTTCCCGAATTTGACGTGCCTTATCATTTGGATATTTTGGAAAACTTGGACGGTATCGACGTCGATTCTGCACGCCGTACTTCTGGTCAAGGGTTCTACTATTTGACGGGGGACATCGCGCGTTTGCATTCCGCGGTGTTGACCTATGCGCGTGACTTTATGATTGACAAGGGCTTTACCTATGTAATTCCCCCTTATATGATTCACGGCGACGTTGTTTCGGGCGTTATGAGTTTCGATGAAATGGAAAACATGATGTACAAGATTGAAGGGGAAGACCTGTATTTGATCGGTACGTCGGAACACTCCATGATCGGTCGTTTCATGGGGCAAATCATTGATGGGGCGAAACTCCCCTTGACGATGACGTCCTATTCCCCTTGTTTCAGAAAGGAAAAGGGTGCGCACGGCTTGGAAGAACGCGGCATCTATCGTATTCACCAGTTTGAAAAGCAAGAAATGATTGTTGTTTGCCGCCCCGAAGAAAGCGACGAATGGTACGAAAAATTGTGGAGTTATACGGTGGAATTGTTCCGCTCGCTCGACATTCCCGTACGTCAACTTGGTTGCTGCTCGGGCGACCTTGCAGATCTCAAATATAAGAGTTGTGACGTCGAGGCTTGGAGCCCCAGACAAAAGAAGTATTTTGAGGTGGGCAGTTGCTCGAACTTGACGGACGCGCAGGCTCGCCGCTTGTCTATTCGCTACAAGGATACGGACGGCAAGACGAAACTTGCACACACCTTGAACAACACGGTGGTTGCTCCCCCTAGAATGTTAATTGCATTTGTGGAAAACCACTTGCAGGCGGACGGCTCTGTCACCATTCCTGCGGCGTTGCAGCCGTACATGGGTGGCAAAAAATCCATCAACCCCAAAAATTAATCACGATAAAGACCGCACGAAAATGCGGTCTTTTCAACGGAAATTTGAACGGAAAACGACAATATGAAATACCTGTTTTTTGATATCGAATGTGCAGGTGTATTCAAAAACGTAGCAAAAATCTGCGCATTTGGGTACTGCCTGACCGATGAACAATTTCATATTTTAGAAAAGGAAGACTTGCTTATCAACCCGAAAGGCAACTTCCATTTGACAGACCGCAAGGGTACGCGCGGCCTGGTTTTGCCGTACGAATACGATAAATTTAAGGAATATCCTACCTTCCCCGAAGTGGCGGATAAAATCCGCACCTTGCTGGAAGACAAAGATACGCTGGTAGCAGGGCACGCGACGCTCAACGATGTCAAGTATCTCAATTTGGAAACCCACCGTTTTTCTCTGCCGTCGTTTACGTTCCGCTTTGCGGACACCCAGTTCTTGTATATGAACAAAATCGGGGATTTTTCCCGTCAATTTGCGCTCGGCGCAATCGCGGAAAGTCTTGGCGTAGAGTTTACCGCCCATTGTGCGGTGGACGATGCTTTTGCAACGATGAAAATTGCGGAGCAAATGTGCAAAGAAACGGGCTTGACCTTGCCTGCGCTTCTTGAACTGCACCAAATCACGCTTGGCAACATCGAAAACTACGAAATCACGATCGGCACGTCGGCTGCTTTCCAAAAGCACCAACAAGAAGTGAGCAAGCGTAAGGCACTCCGCGAGCAAAAACGGGCGGAAGTGCATCACTTCATCGACCGTGAAAAGCGCTACCGCAACCGCAACGGCGTATTAAAGGGCAAGCGTTTTTGTATCTCTCATGCTTTGGAAGAGCAGGTAGATACGACGAAAGCGCTCGTGAAACTTGCATTTCAAAAGGGCTGTTTTTTTAGCGGCAAGGCAGAAGAATGTGATTATTACGTTGCCTTTGCAACGGAAAAGAATGCTCGTTTGCAATCCGCTGTGGCGCAAAAAGCCCGCGTATTCACCCCCGAAGAATTTACGGAATTCTTGAATAAACAGGGGGCAGGTATCTAACGAACCCGATTTTTTGATAAAAAGGAGCAACCTTATGGCGCAACTTCCCAACGCGTTTATTGAAAGAATGAAAAAGCAACTTCCCGAAAGTGAATGGGAAGTTTTTTTCGCCTGCTATAACGCGCAGCCATATAAAGGAGTACGTGCCAACAGGCTAAAAATCACCCCCGGCGGTGTGCGTGCAATCTTTCCTGTTGGCGAAAAAGCCGCTTGGGAAGATAACGGGTTTTATTACGACGGGGAAAAGGTGGGGGCGCATCCTTACTATGCGGCAGGGCTATTCTATTCGCAAGAGCCGTCCGCGATGTGCGCCGCGCCGATGCTGTCGGTAGAGCCAGGCGAAAGAGTGCTTGACCTTTGTTCCGCGCCTGGTGGAAAGGGGACGCGCCTTGCCGCCGACTTACAGGGCAAGGGGCTGATTGTTTTGAACGAGCCCATTCCTTCCCGAGCAAAAATCCTGCTCCAAAACGTGGAGCGTATGGGCATCACGAATGCGGTTGTCACTTGCGAATATCCCGATAAACTGGCGGAAAAGTTCCCCGAATATTTTGATAAAATTATGGTGGACGCGCCCTGTTCAGGAGAAGGTATGTTCCGCAAAAACGCGGACGAAGCCCTTTCCGAATGGAGTGAAGAAAACGTAGCGCGTTGCGCCGCTCGCCAGACGGAGATTTTAGATAACGCAACAAAAATGCTTTCGTCGGACGGAAAAATGGTATATTCCACCTGCACGTTTGCGCCCGAAGAAGACGAAGAACAAGTGGCGCATTACTTGTCTATCCACCCTGAAATGGAAAGCAAGCGGCAGGAAAAACTCTACCCCCACAAAGTAGCGGGTGAAGGGCATTTTGCCGCTTTATTTCATAAAAAGAACGGGGGTAGGTGTGAAACGAAACCTTTTAAGGCGTTTTGCTCCCCAGCGGCTGCAAAGGCGTATCGCGCCTTTGAAAAGGAAACTTTCCGCACTTTCCAAGCAAGAAACTTGCATGAAGTAAATGGTACACTCTACGCCCTTCCCGAAAGCGTGTTTGACTTTAAAGGCTTGAACGTATTGCGTGTCGGGCTGAAACTCGGAGAAGTAAAAAACGGTCGCTTTGAGCCTGCTCACGCGTTGGCGATGGCGAGCCGTAAAGACGGCGTTAAGAACGTGGCAAACCTTTTGCTTGCGGATGGCAGGGCGGAAACCTATCTGCGCGGGGAAACGGTAGAAGACGACGGTGCAAACGGCTGGTGTTTGGTCTGCGTGGACGGCTATCCCGTAGGTTGGGGTAAGCGTGTCAACGGCACGGTGAAAAACCATTACCCGAAAGGGCTGAGAATTGTAAAATAAAAAGACGGCGACAAGCCGTCTTTTTTATATGGTCGCGCGCCGCCCTTGTGCGCGGGAAATAAAAAAGCCTTAGGCGTTATTGCCTAAGGCTTTTGTGTTGTTGCTTTAACCGATGGATTAGTCGTTGTAAGGGCTATCTTCTTCCTTTACTTCTTCTTTTACAACAGGTTTCTTAACAAGCTTTTCGGGTTTTACGCGAACAGGTCTTGCCGCTTGCGCCGCCTTTTTCTTTGCGTACTTCACCGCCTTACGAACGCCGATGATAACGAGTACTGCAACCAAAACGCCTGCAACAGCCAACGAAGAGATCAACATACCAAGGTTGTGATCAGCTTCGTTATCTTCTTCTTCGATGGTGGGGTCTTCGGTAGTGGTGTTTTCTTCAACGTCCACAGGAACAGTCACGTCGTTTTGCGTGTAGTTCGCGAATACGGAGATTGCATTCAAGTCGCTGTTTTCGTAGTAGAGATAACTCATCACTTCGCTGTACGATGCGGACGTGGAGTCGTAATCGTCGTACTTGTTGCCGATTTCGTTTTCGTCCAAAGACGAGTTATAACGAAGGAACGTTGCATCGTCGTAGAAACTATATGCGGTATAGAGCAAATTGCCGTTTTTCTTCAACGCTTCTTTCAATGCGTCTTGGTTTGCATAGACAAGGTTGTCTTGATCGTCCTTTTGTGCCGCCAAGTATTCGAATGCGCCGTTTGCCAGGGTTTCGTAGGAAGTAGAATCCAACGAACCAGCGGTGTTGGTATCGAAGAGAACGTAGGAGTTAGCAGCACTCGTCACTTTGCCGTCGCGGCTGCCGCTCCAAACTTCCAAGCGGTAGTTCTTCGGTTGCGAACCAGCGCCAATGTAGAAGGTGATGGTCTTCCATTCGCCGTTCGTACCATTTTCGTTATCAACAGTCACGGACAAATCTTTCTTGCTTGCTGCGCCGTAGCGGGTGGGAATGTTCTTGTCGGAGAAGTCTTTTACTTCCACGGTCTTTGCCGCGTCAGCGTAGTACTTGCCGTCCTTGTAGTAGAACGCAATACCATCTTCGCCTTCGTCGTTCCAGTAAGAATTGTAATCGTATTCAACGCCGCCTTCTGCAACCAACAAATCCTTGCCTTCGCCGTAGCCAGCGTATGCTTGCAAGTTTGCATAGTAAGTGCCGCCGTTGGCTGCTTGATACAAACCGTTGGATTGCAATTTCAAAAGAATATCGCTCTTCTTGAAATCATCCGAAGTGGGGTCTTTCGCGCAAACGTTACCGTCTTTGTCGTACCAGTAGGTCACTCTTCTATCAATGGACAATACGCTTTCGTGCGTGCTGTCGTCCATATCCGCAAGGTAAATGGTTGCAACTGCGCCAGCGGAAGCCTTTACGCGAACGGAGATTGCCGTGTAAGAAGAGATCGTCGTAGCGGTGGTTGCGATGAAACCGTATGCGCTTGCTTCCTTATTATATATAAGAAGGGGTTGAGTTGCTTCGCCGTAACTCTTCGTACCGTTCTTGAACAAACCAGCCAAGCCAGCCGCATCCAAGTTCATTTGGTTCAACCAATAATCGTTGCCTGCGGTGCTTGCTTCTTGCACGTACGCATCCATGTATTCTTTGGAAATCAAGCCTGCGTATGCGTTAGAGTTCTTCGATCTATCAGCGGAAGGATTGTTGGTCACGTAGCCGCTGCCGCCAACCACGCCGATATAGTTGCGGGGGTTTGCGATGTTCGTCTTAATCGTTTCTGCGCCCGTCACGTATGCGGGGGAGTCGAAAATCGAAGACGAGAAGGTTTCTTCGTTGGGATCTATAAGAGAAACGATTTTCGAGTAGGTGCCAGCGCTTGCATAATCGAATGCATCGGACATATCCGCGATTTTGAAATCCGCGAACGCTGCCCAGCCTTCAACGTAGTTGTCTTTGGTCGAGCCAACGATCGTGCTCGTACCATACGAGAATTCTAACGTGAAAGAAAGGTTATCCGTTTCGGTGTCGTTTTCCACAAACAAGAAACATTGTTGCCAGCCCTTGTAGATATCTTCTGCATCGTCAACGTCCACGGTTGCAACACCCGTCGTATCAATCGAAGAGATCACGGAAGAACCGTTGGAGTAGCGAACAGTCACGCTTGCGCCGGTCACGCCCAACATATCGGAAGTCTTCACGAAGAAGGAAAGCCCCATCTTTTCGCCAGCCTTCAAAGTGAACGCGCTGTCGCTTACTTTCGCGGTGTAGTTTGCGCCGCCCGCGGAAAGGAGCATCAAGATTTGGTCAGAGTCGAACGGATAATCGTTCATCTTGTAGGTGCTGTTTTCTTGATCTACTTCGTAACCGAAACCTTTTTCCAAAGCCGCTTTCACGTAATTGTTGGTTGCCGATGCGCTAACCAATTGTTCCTTCGTGTAAACGCCCGTGAAGTCGTCTGCTGTGGACAAGTTCAAACCAGGCCATACGGTATGGTTTGCGTTGCCGTCGTTTGCTGCTACGTACACGGTGTTATTCTTCTTTTCTTCGGTCAAGCCGATGCTGCTTGCAAGGTTGGGAAGGGTGAAAGCATTAAACGAAGTAGCACCCTTCGTCAAGTTCAACGCGTAGGTGGTTTTATTACGGTTGCCGCTTTCGTCTGCGCGGAAGATTTTTTCATCCGCTTCCGCTCCCAAAGCCACTTCGGGGATTACGTTGGGATTTACTGCGTTAGCATAGGCTTCGTTGGAGATGATTTCGCATTCCACGTCGTCGAAGAACGCATAACCTTCTACGTATTCGAAACGATCCGTACCGCCGCTTTGACCTAAGCCAAGCACCATCGTGAAGGTGCTGGACGCGTAGGAGCAACCTTGCAAATAGAAGGTGTATTGCGCCCAACCGTTATATTTGTCGTCCAAATCCATCAACTCGGTGTTGATGTTCTTCACTTGCATTTGGTCTAAGGTTTTGCCGCCGACGGTGTGGGTGATACCGATGTATGCACCACGTTCGGAAATTGCAGAGTTGCCGTCATTGTAGGTCAAATCCGAAGTTTTTACCCAAACGGAAACTTTCGCGGAAGTACCCGATTGCAAAGTGATGGTCGAAGAAGACGTATATTTTTGTGCCGTACCCACGCCGTTCGTGTAAGCGTTGTGGATCATCAAAACGTTGCTATCCGCATCTTCGTTGTCAACAACGTCCCCGTTGTCATCGAAAGTGGGATGAATGCCAGGGTTTTCAACCGTAGGAACGTCATCAATATCTACGTTGAACTTATCCTTCGACGCATCGTAGAATTCTTGATCTTCGAGTTTTTCTTCGTAGTCCGCATCATCCCACGCTTTGTAGAATTGCAATTTATCGTAAGCGGACATTTCCGACCAAAGATTTTTTGCTTCGTCAGCCGTCGTAGGTGCAGTAGTACCTGCGGGCAAGGACGACTTCGTGAAGTTGTCCCACGCGTCCGCGTCGGTGTCGATGATACCGCTTGCCGACTTGGAAGAAACTGCCGTACCCGACGTAGCGGAGTTGGTCGATCTGCTCCAACCCGTAGGCGAAGTGATGATCAAGTTTTTGCCGCTGTTCCAGTTTACGAATTCGAAACTACCGTTGTTGATGTGGGAATCATCCGTTTCCGTAACCGTGCTATCGTCGGTCGTGCTGTCCGTCGAAGAACTGTCTTCGCTGTCATTACAAGCAGCCAACGCCGTGAAACTGGACGTCATCATCAGCGCCATAAGAAGTGCAAGAAGTTTGTTCTTGCGGTTTTTAAAAGAAGTTGCCATTTATAACCACCTTGGTTGAATTTTGTTGCCATTGTAGCCTGTCCAAACGCCCAAAGGGGCATTATAGAATAATGCTACTAAACTATTTTAATACAAAATACGATTTGACGCAAGCATTTGAAAGGGTAAAATCCAAGAAAAAGTTGTAATTTTAATGAAAATTACGCAAAATATTTTGGCGGAACTGGAAAATATCGGTTGCGGGCAGAAAAAACGGGGGTGCTGCGTGGAAAAAGGAAAGTGGAAAAGTATCGGTTTAGGGGTGGGAATCGGCGGCGTGAACGCCCTGTTCGGGGGTGGCGGCGGAATGCTCGCCGTGCCTGCTTTGCGGCTGCTTGGGCTGGAAGAAAAGCAGGCGCACGCTACCGCTATTGCGGTCATTTTGCCCGTTTCACTCCTGTCTTTTTTGTGGTATTTTATCGCTGGGCTATACGACGTAAACGTACTAATTCCGACGGCAATCGGCACGGTGCTGGGCGGGCTTTTGGGCGCGAAAACGTTGCAATTTATGCCACAAAAAGCGACGCAATACGTCTTTGCCGCCCTGCAGGCGTTTGCGGGATTTTGGCTGTTGTTTGCCCCTTAAAAAGGTGCAAGAAGAAGGGGGATAAATGTCTTTTTACGTATTGATTTTGCTTGGTTTTTTGGGTGGCATTCCTGCTGGAATGGGGATGGGCGGCGGCACGGTCACGATCCCGCTGTTGCGGCTTTTAGGCGGCATTGAACAAAAGGTGGCGCAGTCGGCAAATTTATTCGCGTTTACGCTGATGGGAGTGCCTGCTTTGGTGCAGCATAAAAAGAACGGATTACTCACCACCAAAGGGGTGTTTGCGTGCGCTCTGCCCGCGGCGATTGTTTCCCTGCCAGGGGTGTTTTTAGCGGCGTATTTGCCGTCGAAGGCGCTTGGGAAGGCGTTTGGAGTGTTTTTAATTTGTCTTTCGATTTACACAACCGCTCAAAGTTTTCAAAAAAAGGGTTGATTTTTCCCAAAAATGTGCTATAATAATGCCGAAAAAAAGCGTGAAATTTCGCAAAAAAACCGTGAAATTTTGCGCAAATTTGCATCAAAAAACGGAGAAAAATCGTGAAAAAATACCGCTATTTGCTGTGGGATTTGGATGGCACGCTCACGCTGTCCCACCCTGGAATTTTCAACTGTATGCGCTACGCTTTGGAAAAGTTGGGCAAGCCTGAACCGACGACGGAGCAGTTGCGTTTGTGCGTTGGGCCGCCGCTCAACTGGTCGTTTGAAACGGTGTTTGGCTGTACCTATGAAGAAGGGCAAAAAGCCATCCGATATTACCGTGAGCGCTACGAAGTAGCGGGGTGGGAAGAAAACGAACCTTTGCAGGGGGCTTACGAGTGCTTAAAAGCCCTGCACGCGGCTGGGTACAAGATGGCACTTGCGACTTCGAAACCCATGCACTACGCAGTCAGAATTATTGAAAAGTTTGGCTTTTCGGACTTTTTGGTGTACGAATACGAACCGATGCGCCCTGGCTACGAACCGAAGAAAACGGACATGATTGAACGGGGGATTGCGCAACTTGGCGCAAGCAAGGAAGAGTGTCTGATGATCGGGGATCGTCAATACGACATTGTCGGCGCGAGAGCGGTAGGGGTGGACGTTGCCGCCCTGGACGTTGGCTACGCCGTCGAAGGGGAGTTTGAAGAGTATCCGCCCGATTATTATTTTGCGGATTTTGCATCTTTCACGAAAGCATTACTCAAATAACGGCGAAAGGCAGGGAAAGTTCCCTGTCTTTTTCCTTGGGAAAAGGGATTGCGTACGGCAATATGATAAAATAGCACAAAAAAAGGGCGTAATTTTGTCGAATGTGAAAAAAATTTACAAAAACGGGCAAAAATTTTTCAAAAGGGTATAGACAAACCGAAATTTATGTGGTAAACTATGGAAGACAATTATGAAAACTCGGTTGTCTTATAGACAAACGGAAAAATAGGACAAAAACAACGCGCAAACGGCAGGGCCGACGCGCAAAGTGAAATAAAGAGGTAGGAGTAAAGTGGAAAAAATCGGTATTATTGATTTGGGTTCGAACACCGCGAGACTTGTTATCGTAGATATGTTGGCTGATGGGCATTATATTGTGGTGGATGAATTAAAAGAAAGCGTTCGTCTTGGACAAGATATGGAACGCGACGGCTTTTTGAAGCCGTCCAGAGTAGCGGAAACCATCCGCACTTTAAAAATGTTCAAACGCCTTTGTGATGCAAGCAAGGTAGATAGAATTATTGCAGTAGGTACGGCGGCTGTAAGAAGAGCGAAAAACCAACGCTCTTTCTTGGATGAAATCCAAGCAACCTGCAATTTGCGTATCCGCGTGCTCTCCGAAGAAGAAGAAGCGACGCTCGTTTACCGCGGCGTAATCAACTCGATGGATATTCCCAAAGGCTTGATCTTGGAAATCGGCGGCGGCAGCACGAAGATCGTGTACTATAACCGTAGAAATATGCTCAACTTCGCAACCCTGCCTTTCGGCGCGGTGACGTTGACGGAAATGTTCTCGGCAGAACCTACTCCGCAGGACGCAACCAAGAAAGTGGAAGAGTTTTTCACGGCGCAACTCGAACAGTTGCCGTGGCTCAAAGAAGTGGATCCTGAAACGCAAATGATCGGTGTTGGCGGTTCGTTTAGAAACTTATTCAAGATTTGCAAACTCATCAAAAAGTACCCCCTGGATTTGGTGCATAACTACAACTTGGCGGTAGAAGATTTTGAAAATACTTACACGACCATCCGCGCTTTGGACGTAGAAAAGCGTAAGAAAATGAAGGGGCTTTCCCCTGCAAGAGCGGACATTATGCCTGCGGCTATGGCGATTATTAAATCGTTCACCGCGTACATGGGTGTACAAAATTTTGCCATCGGTACGTGCGGTTTGCGTGAAGGCTTGATGATCAACAACGCAATGCCTATTACCCAAGAAAAGCCGATCTCCGACGTTTTGGGGTACAGTTTGTTAACTTTGGTGAAACACTACGGCTGCGACGAAAAGCATATCGAAAACACCGTTTCGTTGTCGGTACAACTCTTCCGTCAACTTCGCGTGTTGCATAAGTTCCCCCGTCAATACTTGAAAGTGTTGAAGATTGCGGCGAGCCTGCACGACTGCGGCCGCACGATGCGTTATTACCACCACCAAAAGAATAGTTGGTTTGTGATTTTGAACTCTTCTATTTATGGCGCGACCCATCGCGAAATCGTCCTTGCGGCGTTTGTGGCTGGTTGCCAAAAGCGTGACGACGTCAACATGGTGGAATGGCAAAAATACAAAGACATCGTTTTGGAAGAAGATTTGGATGCGGTGAAGAAGTTGGGCGTATTGCTCCGTATTGCGGAAGCGCTGGATAGAAGCCGTGCCGGTTTGGTGACGGGTGTCAACTGCGACGTGCTTGGCGATTCCGTAATTATGAAGACGGAAGTGACGGGCGACGCGGCGCTTGAAATCCGCGAAGCGGAAAGCGTGAACAACGAATTCAAAAAGGCGTTCCGAAAGAACTTGGAAATTTTGTAAACTGCCAAAAAAACCGCCTACTTCGGGAAGGCGGTTTTGTTTTGACGAAGGGTAAACTATGGAATGGATTTTAGCGAGCGCATCTCCAAGACGCAGACAACTGCTCAAAAGAATTGTGCGCCGTTTTGACGTAATCCCTGCGAAAGGGGAAGAAAAAGCGGACGGGCTGGCGAGCCCGCAGGATTTAGTGGCGATGCTTGCAACGCAAAAAGCGGAAGAAGTGGCAGCCCTGCCCGAAGCGGTGGGTAAAGCGGTCATCGGCAGCGATACCGTAGTGGTGTACGATGGCGAAGTGCTCGGAAAACCCAAAGACGAAAAAGACGCAAAGCGTATGCTTTCGATGCTGTCGGGCAAGAAACACGAAGTTTTGACGGGGGTTTGCATCATCGGCCCTGACGGGCGCAAAGCGGTTGGGGTGGATAGGACGGAAGTTTTCTTCCGCGCATTGACCGAAGAAAAGATAGCAAAATACGTCGCGAGCGGCTCACCGATGGACAAGGCTGGTGCTTATGGGATCCAAGACGGCGGCATTGTGCGGCGCATACGTGGGAGTTATTCCAACGTCGTTGGTTTCCCTTGCCGTTTGGTGCGAAAATTAAAGAAACTCATCGAAAAGTAGGGGGCAGGTACGCGTTGAATGCAAAAATCTGCCGCCAAAGGAAAAGGCGAATATGATTAAGTTGGCGATTGATTTGGGTACTTCTGTGACAAAGATTTACCGTGCGGATGCGAACAACGGCGTTGCGCTGTTTGAACCGTCCTGCGTGGCGATCTCTGGGGAAGACGAAAAAGTTCTGGCCATAGGAAAAGAAGCCAAAAAAGTACTTGGAAAAACCACGGGGGGAACGGACATTGTTTACCCCGTTTATGAAGGTGCAATTCCCTTGCCTGAGTTGGCGGTGAAAATGCTCAAAGAGTTCCTGTTGCGTGCCGAACTCTCTTCGTCCATTCGCCGTAGTGAAGTGGTCTTTGCTGTGCCTTGCGGTATCGGTGCTTTGCAACTGCATGAATACAAGGAACTTGCGGCAAGGTGCGGTTTTAAGCGCGTGCATTTTGTAGAAACCCCCTATCTCGCGGTGTACGGCAGCGGGATTTCTCTCACCGACGACCACCCTGTATTTACCATAGATATCGGCGCAGGGGTTACTAATATTGCGGTGGTTTCCGCGGGCGGTATGAGCGCGGGGATCTCTATCAACGTGGGTGGTAATGCGATGGATTTATCCATCGGGGATATGCTTGCATCGGAGAAGGGGCTGCACATCGGTACGCTCACTTCCGAGCGCATCAAAAACGAAATCGGTTCACTCAGCGAAAACGCACGTGGAACAACGATAGCGGAAGGCTTGTCCGCAGAAACGTATATGCCTTCTTCCGTGTCCGTGCGCGCGCAGGAAGTTGCTCCCTGTATCCGCGTGTACGTGGATAAGATTATAGAATACGCACAACTGGTACTTTACCAACTTCCTGCCGAAGTGGCGGCGGACGTTCATCGCAACGGTGTATTGATGACGGGCGGAATTATGAAAATACCTGGACTTCGTGAGTACGTTGAGCGGCAGTTGGCGATGCCTGCGGCGGTTGCCGAATCCCCGCACTTTGCGGCGGTGCGCGGCGGCGGTGTCGTTTTACGCGACAAAGAGTTGCTTTCCAAGATTGAATTAAAGGTAGAAGATTAACCCAAAAACGAACCAAAAACCCATCGTTGCGGCGGTGGGTTTTTCATTTTTACCGTTCTGTATTTCTCCTTCTTGTGGTGAAAAACGGCTTTCTTTTTAGGTTTTTTTGTGGTGCTAACGCGCGCGTTGGCGGGTTGTTGCAACGGACAATCTAAAAAAAATCAAAAAAATTTTCAAAAACCCCTTGACAAAGGCAAAAACTGTGCTATAATAAAGGTACAAAAGGAAAGAAACTAACAAAAAATGTTAGGTACTACCAAATTATACAAGGAGAACTCCGATGAACTAACCAGGAGAGCCGCCAAGGGGGCGGCAGAAGACCGCAGGGACGCGGCCGAAAAAATCCAAACAAAGGGGGGTACGAAAAGCGATGATTCCTTCCCACAAAAAGGCGGGCGCTTAACGGCCGAAAACAGTTAGCGAAAGAAAAAACAAGAAAACTTAAAAACAAGTAGTACTCGGAAAGCGTATCCGCAAGAACGATATCGGCGGAAAATACGAAACAAGGAGGTTTACGGTATGATTCGCATAACTTCTATGAGTAAAACTGCTGAACAGGAGGATACTCCGAAGGGCTGAGTTAGCCACCGATCGTTATCGGTGGAATTCAGATCGAATGAAAAGGAGGTATCTTACCGATGATCTATATACCAACTTGGTGGTATAAGAAGATTAAAAAGTAAGGACGGTATAGACCAATGAACGAAATGCATTATGGCGTTCGTTAAAAAAGTAGCCTGATTGATGAGCGGCAATCGTGTCGGCGAACAATTATCCATTGTAAATAACAGGTGAAAAAATAGTGAGAACGCTCACAACTGAATAGGAAAATGGTAGTCCCCGTAGGAATACGGGGACTTTTTTTGCCTGTAAAATGCGGTGCAATACGGCGTCGCGCTTGCCTTTTCCCTTGCTCGTGTACGTCTGTGTACACTCCCGTCGGGAAAGCCGCGCGTTCCTTGTCTTGCTTGCATTTTCCGACGGCAAATCCCTGTAAGGGCATGGTGGGATGCTTGCTTTTTTTAAGGGGATATGCTATAATAATAGCATGGATAGAGAATTGCAGGAAATTTTAGAACAATTAAACGATGAACAAATAGGGCCTGTCTTACAAACGGAAGGGCCCGTTTTGGTTTTGGCGGGCGCAGGGAGCGGGAAAACCCGTGTTTTGACTTCCCGTATCGCGTACTTGGTGGAAGAAAAGAACGTGCCCCCGCGTGCCATCCTTGCTATCACGTTCACCAACAAAGCGGCGAACGAAATGAAGGAACGTCTTTCCCGCATGGTAAATACTTCGGGGATGTGGGTTTGCACCATTCATAGTATGTGTGTACGCATTTTGCGGGACTTTGCGTCGGCGGCAGGGATCACGCCCAACTTCTCGATTTACAGCGAAGTGGAACGCAACAACATTGTCAAACGCGCATTCCAAGAATGCGGTTTTGAGAGTGAGCAACTTTTGAAAAACGCAAAATGGCATATCGCGAATGCGAAGATGCTCGGCTATGAGCCCACCCGATACCTGGACGAATACGCTGGCGAACCCGAAATTGAAAAAGTGGTGGCCGTTTACCGCCGCTATCAAACGCATTTGCAGGAAAATAACGCATTAGACTTTGATGATTTGCTTAGCGAAACCAGACGGTTGCTGCTGACGAACACCGAAGCAAGGGAGTATTTAAGCAGTAAATTTCGCTACGTTTTGGTGGACGAGTTCCAAGACACCAACGGTGTGCAATACGACATTGTGCGCTTGCTTTCTTCCACCCATAAGAACTTGTTTGTGGTGGGGGATGACGACCAGTCTATCTACGGCTGGCGGGGGGCGAAACTCGAAAATATCCTGCACTTTGAAAAGGATTTTCCTGGCGCAAAAGTCTTTAAACTGGAAAGAAATTACCGTTCGACGAACGAAATTTTGACGCTTGCAAACGAAGTAATTAAAAACAACGGCAGACGGAAAAAGAAGGTACTTTGGACAAAAAATCCCGAAGGCGCAAAGACAAAAGTCTTTGAAGGGGAGCAGGAATCGGACGAAGCGCGGTTTGTTGCGCACTCGATTGCAGGCTTGATGCGGCAGGGATATAAGTTTTCGGATTTTGCCGTGCTTATGCGTATGAACGCTTTGACGCGTTCTTTCGAACAAGAGTTCACCGCCGACGGGATCCCGTTCAAAGTCTTCGGCGGTATGAAATTCTTTGAGCGTAAGGAAATTAAGGACTTGATCGCCTATCTTCGGGTAATCAGCAATCCCCTGGACGGCGAAGCCATCGTGCGGATTATCAACTTCCCCAAGCGCGGGATCGGGCAAACGACGGTGGATAAATTGCAATCCTACGCGGCAAGGGAAGGGCCGTCTGTATATGATGCCATACCCGATTTAGACGAAATGGGTTTCAATGCGGGTACGCGTGCGAAACTCGACGCTTTCTTTGACTTAATTAAGCGTTGGATTTTCGAAAGCCAAGAAATGGCGGTGAATGAACTTGTGAAAAAAATCGTTGCGGATACCGATATGCGCGAAGCGTATTCGGACAACAGCGATGAGAGCATCAACAGACTCGCCAACATCGAAG